>QHMS01000107.1 GCA_003217895.1 Verrucomicrobiota bacterium | reverse complement strand
TATCGCAAGACTCATCTCTATGCGGTCGCGCCCGTCGAAGAACAGACGTGCTTTGCGCCGGGTGATTCCTTTGTGGGCTTTGACCTAGGCGGTCTGCTTTTTGGCTTCAGCATCTGTTACGACCTTCGGTTTCCGGAGATGTACCGAAAACTCGCCGTCGAACAGAAGGTTGGCGCTTTTTTGATCTCATCCGCTTGGCCTTTCCCGCGCGACGAGCATTTTCGAATACTCGCTGTGGCGCGCGCAATCGAAAACCAGAGCTACGTCATTGCATCGAACCGCGTTGGCAAAGACGATGACCTGTGGTTTTGTGGTGGCTCCGCGATCATCGATCCCCGCGGAGTTGTCATAGCTGCAGCCTCGGCAGACCGCGAAGAACTTATTCAAGCCGATTTATCCGAAGAGATTGTGCGCTCAGTAAGGCAGCGGGTAAAGTCCCTCGCTCATCGGCGACCGGATTTATACGCCAAGGTGACGATTTAAAATTGTGCGAGTTGCGCGGGGTTGACCGGCACAAATTCGCTTTCGTAGAGAATCAGCGGTTTTTTTCCACGCAGCAGTCGCCACCATTGTCGTGCAGAGCTGAGTACGATCGCGAGTACGAGCACCAAAAAGAAAATGGCAACCAGCGCATCGAACCGCCAGACGCCTGCCTGCCGGACCAGCTCAGCAGCCTTCGCTGTATCAGCCATACCCGGTGCCTGCTGCAAAAGCGACCGTGCGCCGCTCAAAAAACCAAGTCGCGCATCGGATGAAAAAACTTTGAGATAACCGGCCGAGAAAGTGACGGCGCACATAAAGCAAAGCGGCACAAGCGTCACAAAGAGATATTTGCTTTTGTGCATCTTGATCAAAAGCGTCGTGCCGAGGCAAAGCGCGATTACTGAGAGCAACTGATTCGCCAATCCGAACAGCGGCCACAGCGAATTGATGCCGCCGAGAGGATCAATCACGCCTTCATACAAAAACCAGCCCCACACTGCCACAAGTAACACGCTTGAGAGAAAATTCGCGCTCCAGGATCGCGTGTTGCCAAGCGGCTGCCAGATGTTGCCCAGAAAATCCTGAAGTAAAAACCGCCCTACGCGTGTTCCGGCATCAATCGTTGTCAAAATGAACAAGGCTTCGAACATGATCGCGAAGTGATACCACAGCGCCAAGGCAGTCGGCTTGGCGGAGACTCGCGAAAACATGTGCGCCATGCCGACCGCGAACGTCGGCGCGCCGCCCGCGCGATTAAACATCGTGGATTCTCCAAGATTCATAGCCAGCTTTTGCATTTCTGCTTCAGTCACGGGAAATCCGGCCGCGGAAACTTTGGCGACGACTTCTGTAGGCGAACCCTTGGTGTTGATGGCAAAATATTCTCCCGGTTGCAACACGCAGGCTGCGATCATGGCCATCAAAGCCACAATCATTTCGGTCACCATCGCGCCGTAGCCGATCGGGCGTATTCGTGACTCGCGTCTTATCATCTTTGGCGTGGTGCCGGAGGCAATTAGCGAATGAAACCCTGATACCGCGCCGCAGGCGATGGTGATGCAGACGAATGGGAACACTGGCCCCGCAAACACAGGACCGCTGCCGTCGATGAATTTAGTGAGCGCCGGCATTTGCATTGCGGGATTAATCAGCACCACCGCAGCCGCTAGCAGGGCTACCGTGCCGAGTTTCAAAAATGTGCTCAGATAATCGCGCGGCGTGAGTAACATCCAGACAGGCAGGACCGACGCGGCGAGTCCGTAGATCATGATTGCCCATGCCAGCCATTTCTGGTCATGGCGAAAGCAAGCTTCTACCGCGGGAAAGTGCGCCAGAAATTGTCCGCCCCATACGCCAAATGCCAGACCGAGCAATCCGAAAACTGTAACTGCGATGACGCTTACTTTTCTGGTGCGCAGCGCAATGCCCATAATCAGCGCCAGAGGAATGGTCGTCGCGATGGTGAAAACACCCCAAGGACTCTGGGCAAGCGCTTGAACCACCACCAGCGCCAGAACAGCCAGCAGAATGATCATGATCGCCAGGACACTAACGAGAGCGAGCAAGCCGACGCCGGACCCGATTTCCTCCTTTACCATTTGACCAAGCGTTTTGCCGCCGCGCCGGATCGACGCGAACAAAACGATCATGTCATGGACACCTCCGCCAAGCGTTGCGCCGATCAAAATCCAAAGCGTCCCAGGCAAGAATCCGAATTGCGCAGCGAGCACCGGTCCAACCAGAGGCCCGGGTCCAGCAATCGCCGCAAAATGGTGTCCAAAAACCATCCATCGATTGGTCGGCACATAATCCTTATTGTCATTTTGCAGGATTGCGGGCGTGGCGCGCTCTTCATTTAACACGAGCACCTTTGTCGCCAGCCATTTGCTGTAAAAACGGTAGCTGACGGACAACGCGCAAAAGCCAGCCATAACAATCCACAGCGCGCTGATTTGTTCGCCGCGGGATAGCGCCAGGCGGGCCATCGCCCATGCGCCCAGCGCGGAGACGACAATCCAGAGCAGTTTTTTCCACCAACTCATCTCATCGCAGTTTAGTTGAAATTGTTGCGGTGCGCCACAAGCTGTGGTCTATCCTCCAGTGCGAAGACTCAGGAAACTTCCCCATAAACTTGAGAAGCTTGTAAATGGCGAAAGCTTCGCTAGCGCACGAAGGCACGCGCTGAGACTTCTTCGGCGGAACCGCTTTCGTTTGGAGACAAAGCGAGTGATCGAAACGATCGATCCCGACGGTTTCGAGCAGATTCGCCGGCGCTATGCTGTTGAAGGTCCCACCGAGGATTGGCCTAAATTTCTGGATCTCGAACGATGGATCGACGGCAACATTCGCCGGATCCGCCGGCTCGAAATCGATCTGATGCGGCCAAAGCGGATTCTCGATCTTGGCTGCGGCACAGGATATTTCCTTTACATCGCTCAACTGCTCGGACACGAAGGGCTCGGTCTCGATCTGGATGAGCTCCCCATGTTTGGCGACCTTACCCGGCTGCTGGGCGTGCGCCGTGTGATCTGGGAGATCAAGGCTTTCGATCCCTTACCCGACGTCTTGGAGGAGTTCGATCTGATCACTGCGTTCCTAATCTGCTTCAATCGTCATAAACAGGTTGATGTGTGGGGCGTGCCTGAGTGGGAATTTTTTCTCGACGATCTGGGCAAACATCTGACGCCGCGAGGTCGCGTCTGGCTCGAACTAAACCAGGAGTACGACGGAACGTTCTACACGCCTGAGCTAAAAGAATTCTTCGAAAAGCGGGGCGCAAAAATCGACCGGCACAAAGTAGTTTTTTAATTCAGGTCTTCCCTCGCTTGTTTCAACCTGGCCAGTTGCGCGCTGAGATTTTTCAGGCGTGTCCGATGCTCATCCACTACTTCCGCGGGGGCGCGCTCAACAAAGGATTTGTTTTTCAATTTCTCCTCTGCTGTTCGCAATTCGTTCTCGATTCTTGCGATCTCCTTAGCCAGCCGCTCTCGTTCTCGCTCCTTGTCCGCTGCGGCGATAGCTAGAGAAATCTCGCCAAGAGGCGTGACCGCCACAGGATTGCCAGCTGGAGCTTGATATTCGCCATCCAACTTTACTTCTTCGGCATTCAAAAGCCGTGTTATCGCTGGAAGTTGTTCGGAAATTAATTTCTCGTTCGAGCATAAAATAAAACCTATACCCCTGTTCGACTGGAGCTTAGATTCCGCTCTTAGATTTCGGCCAGTCTGCACAGTTCGATAAATGGCCGAGACCAGCTCGCGCTTGCCTGGAACATCGGTAACGTTGTCCAGCGCTATCTTTTGTACCGGGGCGGCAAATTGAATCGAAGTTTTGCCAAAGCCCAGCAAAGACCACAGCTCTTCAGTGATATGCGGCATAAAAGGATGCAGCAATCGCAAGATTGCCGAGAGCACAAAATCCATTGTAGCCAGTGTGGATTTCTTCCTTGCATCGTCGTCTCCGAAAATTTCGGTCTTGGCCGCCTCAACAAACCAGTCGCAATAATCGCTCCAGACAAAATCATAAAGGTGCTGGGCGACTGCGTTGAATTGATAATCGCGATACGCAGCGTCGACTGCATCAATCGTTTCGTTTAATCGCGAAAGAACCTCGATCGCATAGATCGACAGATGTTTGTCGTCGATTTTTGCCCCGAAAGCATTCGAAGTTTCCCCGTGCATCTGACGCAGACGCGCGACATTCCAGAGCTTCGTGGCGAAATTGCGACCCTCTTCGATTTGTTTTTCGTCGTAGCGAATATCCTGACCGCTGGGCGCGATGCGCATCAGACCAAATCGCAAGCCGTCGGCGCCGTATTTATCAATCAACTCGAGCGGATCTGGCGAGTTGCCCAGTGACTTGGACATCTTTCGCCCGCGTTTGTCACGGATCAGACCTGTGAAATAAACATGGCGAAATGGGATATTGTCTTCATCGCGATCTGATTTACCGGGCCTGAACTCAAGCCCCGCGATAATCATGCGCGCCACCCAGAAGAAAATAATGTCCGGCGCTGTGACGAGCACGCTCGTCGGATAAAATTTCTTCTGGGTCTCTTCATCCATCGTTTCGTAGGCCCATAGCCACGACGAAAACCATGTATCGAGCGTATCGGGGTCTTGTACCCAATTGTCCGGATCAGGCGGCGGCTCGACGCCGACGTAGATCTCTGACCTCTGACCTCTGCCTTCTGCCTTTTGTTTGCGATACCAGGCCGGTATCCGATGTCCCCACCAGACTTGTCGGCTGATGCACCAATCGCGGATGTTCTCCAGCCATTGGGCGTAAACTTTTTCCCAATGCGCGGGGAAGACGCGAATGAGATGATTACGCACCACGGCGAGCGCTTCGTTTGTTTTTGGATACCGCAGGAACCATTGCTCGCTAATGCGGGGTTCGATCGGCACATCGCTGCGATCGCTGAATCCAACATTGTTTTCATACGCCTCGGTTTTCGTCAGTGCTCCCCTCGTCTGCAATAGCTCCGCGGCTTTTTCTCGTGCTTTGAATCGGTCCAGCCCATTCAATTCCAGTTCTGTCGGACAATTGATGCGCCCATCTGGATGCAGCACATCGATGATTGGCAAATCGTGGCGCTGCCCGATTTCGAAATCCACGGAGTCATGCGCAGGCGTAACTTTCAGAACGCCGGTTGCAAACTCCGGATCGATCGCTTCGTCAGCGATGATGGGAATCTTCTCGCGGGCGAGCGGGCGCCACACGTGTTTGCCCAGGAGATTGACGTATCGCGTGTCGCCTGGATGAAACGCCATCGCCGTGTCGGCCATGATCGTTTCCGGCCGCGTGGTTGCGACTTCGAGAAAGCGACCCGCTTCTTCTGCAATCTCGTACTGAACGAAATAGAGTTTCCCTTTCTGCGGCTTGGAGACGACCTCCTCATCCGAGAGCGCAGTTTGCGCAGCCGGATCCCAGTTAATCATCCGACGACCGCGATAGATCAGACCTTTGTTGTAAAGATCAACAAAAACGCTTTGGACTGCGTGCGCGTAACCCTCATCCAGGGTATAGCGCTGGCGCGACCAATCGCAGGAGCAACCGAGCCGTTTCAGTTGCTCGATGATGATGCCGCCGTGTTTATCCTGCCATTCGAGAACGCGCCGCAAAAACTCTTCCCGGCCGAAATCGTGGCGCGTTTTGTTTTCAGTCCGCCGCAAATATTTTTCAACCGCAGTCTGCGTTCCGATCCCCGCGTGATCCATCCCCGGCAACCAAAGCACCTCGAAGCCCTGCATGCGCGCCCGACGACAGAGAATATCCTGGATCGTGTCGTTCAAAACGTGGCCGAGCGTAAGTACGCCGGTGACATTTGGCGGCGGCATCACGATTGAGAATGGCGGCTTTGACGATTTTGAATTCGCAACGAAATCATGGTCGTCAATCCAACGTTGATACCATTTTGGTTCAACGGCCTTTGGGTCGTATCTTTTCGGAAGCTCAGCCATCGCGATCAATCATCCGAAAGCGTGGCGTGTTTGCAAGGGTGGGTCGGTGCACTTCGCCGACCCCCGAACGCTTTCGGGGCAGTACATCGTCCCTACCCCAACCTAGTTGCAGCGTGTCGCCATCGCGATGAGTTTTTGCGCGGCATGAGCGATTCGCGTTCCATCGGCGTCTTCGATTCGGGAATTGGTGGTCTTACCGTCGCCAAGGCGTTGCAGGAACTATTGCCGAACGAAAGGATCTTTTACCTTGGCGATACGGCCCGGGTTCCTTACGGGAACAAAAGTGCAGACACGGTCGAGCGTTACAGCATCGAGTTGGCAAGCATGTTGATACGCGAGAACGCCAAGGTAATCGTGGTTGCGTGCAACACCGTTTCCTCGGTCGCTATCCCAAAATTGCGCACGCATGTATCGGTCCCAGTAATTGGCGTTATCGAACCGGGCGCGCAGGCGGCTGTGACCACGACACGTAATCGACACATCGGCGTGATTGGAACGCGAGCCACGATTCGCAGTGGCGCGTACGAGAATGCTTTGCGCGCGTTGAATGTGCATGTTCGGGTGAGTAGTCAGGCGTGTCCGTTGTTCGTGCCTCTGATCGAAGAAGGCTTCCTGAACGACGCGTTGACCGATCAGACGATTAAACGTTATCTCGATCCAATGATCGCGGGCGGGATCGACACACTGGTTCTCGGCTGCACCCACTATCCGCTGCTCGCGGGCGCAATCGGTCGCGTTCTTGGCGAGGGCATTAAACTCGTCGATTCCGCGCGCAATTGCGCCGTTGCGGTGAAGGAATTGTTGGATCGACAAGCGCTCCGCGCGACCATTTCCGAAAAAGGCTCTCTGAAAGTCGCGTTGACCGATTCGGCCGACAATTTCCTCGACGTGGCGAAGGAAGCGCTGCAACTCCAGATCAGCGATTTAGAAGTGCGATCAGTTCTCTAATTTCTTGCGCTCAGCCTTCGACAGGCTCTCCGTCACCAACTCGTAGGAATGGTCGATCATCTTACGCACTTCCGCGTCTGGTATTCCGCTCTCAATCTCCACAGTGTTCCAGTGTTTCTTGTTCATGTGATAGCCCGGCTGAATTTGCTCATAACGGTCGCGAAGTTCGAGCGCTAAATCCGGATCGCATTTTAGATTTACAGTAGTTGGCACTTCCTCGAGAGCGGCTAATGCAAACATTTTACCGCGGACTTTAAACACCAGGACATCAGGCCCGAATGGCGTGCCCTCAGTTGCGCGTGGTTTGCTCAGGCAGTATTCGCGGAACTGCGCGAGATCCATGGCAGAAGTTAGCTCTCAAGACGCTTGTCCTACAATCAGAGGAATGGAACCTTCATGATGCCCGTCAACGGCCAGATCAATCGAATACTCGCCAAATCTAGGCAGGTTCAACTGCTGAATTACCAAGACGAGAGACGCAGTTGCAGTTGAGTCAGTGGGTCCGAATTGCACCTGCGTGGTGGTATTCAGAGTTGGCATGACCGGTTTTCCGTCGGCATCGACAAATTGAATTCGGATCGATTTCATTCCTTCTTCGACACGTTCAAATCTCAACTTGATGGCTAGCGCACATTGAGGGTGTATCACCGGAACCTGCGTCGCATTCAGTCGATCAAACGAGCCTAGGATATTCAATTTGCCAGCGGCGTCTGTTGTCGCGGCATCACATAAGGTGAAAATTTCAACTTTCACGATTCAAAGCATTGCGCATCCGCACATATCAAATCGAGATAAATCCACGAATACGCGGAGTCAAAGTTTCCACCAGATCTTTGATGGCAACGCGTTCCTGTTTCATCGAATCGCGGTCGCGCAAGGTGACGGTATCGCGCAATGCGGCATCCTTTTCCCCGAGCGTTTCGAAGTCCACCGTAACACCGAACGGAGTGCCGATTTCATCCTGACGCCTGTATCGACGACCGATGGCCCCGCTCTCATCATAGAAAACAGTCATGTGCGGCCGCAAGAGCTGCACGATTTCTTTCGCTTTCACGACCAGCGGCTCCTTGTTTTTGAGGAGCGGAAAGATCGCGCATTTGATCGGCGCGATACGCGGATGGAACCGTAAAACTGTGCGCGTTTCCATCTCGCCTTTGTCGTTGGGCGCCTGGTCTTCGGCATAACCTTCACAGATCAACGCCAGCAGCGTGCGATCGACGCCTGCACTAGGCTCAACGACGTGCGGGATCAGTTTCTCCTTCGTTTCCTCGTCGAAATACTCAAGCGATTTGCCACTTGCTTTTTGATGCTGTGACAAATCGTAATCGGTGCGATAAGCGACACCTTCAAGCTCGTGCCGCCCAAAGGGAAAATCGTATTCAATGTCGTAAGTTCCTTTGGAATAAAACGCGCGCTCTTCATCCGGCACGTTGCGCACGTGGAGGTTCGCGCGCGAGATGCCGATGTTTTCATAAAATTTCAGTCGCTCTTCTTTCCAGTACTCGAGCAGCTCCATCCCCTGCTCGGGTCGACAAAAATATTCCAATTCCATCTGCTCGAACTCGCGCGAGCGAAAAGTGAAATTGCGTGGATTGATTTCGTTTCGGAAAGCCTTGCCGATCTGCGCGATTCCGAACGGGAGTTTTTTGCGCGACACTTCGAGAACGTTTTTGAACTGCACGAAGATCGATTGTGCTGTTTCCGGTCGTAGATATGCGATGGAGCTTTCGTCGGCCGCGGCCCCGACATGCGTCTCGAACATCAGATTGAACTGCCGCGCTTCGGTCAAATCTTTGCCACCGCAGCTTGGACATTGCTTGATTCCCTTTTTCTCGACGAGTTGATCGAGCCGCAGATGCGCCTTGCATGTTCGGCAATCAATCATCGGATCGGAGAAGCCTTCAACGTGTCCCGATGCCTTTAGCACAGCGGGATGCGTTAGAATCGATCCATCCAAGCCGACAACATCGTCGCGCTCGTGCACCATGACGCGCCACCAGTAATCTTTCAGATTGCGCTTCAACTCGACACCGAGCGGCCCGTAGTCCCAGAGGCCATTTAGCCCACCATAAATTTCGCTCGATTGGAAAATGAAGCCGCGCCGCTTGCACAAGCTGACGATCTTTTCCATTCGCTGAGCATCGGACGGCGCACTCATGTCTCGGTCACAGATTACACGGGTCAGGAAACGTTGTAGAGGCGTTTGTGCCAAACGCCTTTCCCATTGGTTCGACGGCTGACACAGCCGCCGCTACAATTACCTGGTCAGCCTTGCGGCTCGACTTTGACCTCGGTCTTGACTGAATTAGCGATGAAACATTGGTCGTGCGCAGCATGATTCATTTCGTCGAGTTCCTGCGACGTGGGTTGTTTATCGCCGGAGAATTTGAGTCGCTGTCGTAACGTCACCTGGGTGATGGCCAATCTGCCTTCGGAGTTTTTCTCCATAATACCGACCGCGTCGTCAACATATTCATCGAGCACGAACTTCTTTTTGGCGGCGATGGCCAGAAACGTGAGCATGTGACAGCTTGAGAGCGACGCTACGAATGCTTCCTCCGGATCGACTAGGTTCGGGTTACCCAGATAAGCGGGCGCAGCCGATGCCTGCATTTCGTGCCCTCCGTCAAATTTCCAAGTGTGATCGCGCGAGTATTTTTGATATTCGAACGGGTTTTCGCCGCGTTTCCAGGTGAGAATGATTTTATGTTCAGACATGTCTCTAGATAAAATGCGACGCGGTGTAGGGCAAGCGCCTCGCTTGCCTCCCAGCGGCCAGCAGGCGAAAGGACGCCTACGATTCCTATGCAGCGCTTGCGCTCCTTGGCGCGCTCTTTATTTTGTCGGCTTCTGAAAAGTCGCGCGATTAGCTCAGTGGTAGAGCACTTGCTTCACACGCAAGGGGTCGCTGGTTCGATACCAGCATCGCGCACCAGATTTTTCGTTTCATAATATGGCAAATAAACCCTCAAATTCTATGGTCCTCATTCAGGAAGTTCTCGAAACCGTCAAAAAACGTAACCCCAACGAGCCTGAGTTTCTTCAAGCGGTGACCGAAGTATTGGAATCGATCCGGCCGGTCATCCAGCGCAGCAAGAAGTGTCGAGACGCCAAAATTCTGGAGCGTCTGGTCGAACCGGAGCGGATGATTCAGTTTCGGGTTCCCTGGATCGACGACAATGGCCAGATTCAGGTAAACCGCGGTTTTCGCGTTCAGATGAATAGCGCGCTTGGTCCTTATAAGGGCGGCTTGCGTTTCCATCCGACGGTCTGCGCTAGCATTATCAAGTTCCTTGCGTTCGAACAAGTTTTTAAAAACTCGTTAACGGGTCTGCCAATGGGAGGCGGCAAGGGCGGCTCCGACTTTGACCCGAAGGGGAAATCCGACAGAGAAGTCATGCGGTTTTGCCAATCGTTTATGACCGAACTGTTCCGCCACGTTGGTCCGCATACCGACGTGCCTGCGGGCGATATCGGCGTGGGCGGGCGCGAGATCGGCTATCTCTTCGGCCAATACAAACGGCTTGCGAACGAATTCACAGGTGTGCTCACTGGAAAAGGACTCACTTGGGGCGGTTCTTTGATTCGCCCGGAGGCGACCGGCTACGGCGCAGTTTATTTTGCGCAGGAAATGCTCAAAACCGGTAATGAAACCATTGAAGGTAAAGTTTGCACCGTCTCGGGCGCCGGTAATGCGGCGCAATTTACTGTGGAAAAATTGCTCCAGTGCGGTGCGAAACCTGTCACCATGTCCGACTCCGGCGGATTAATTTACGACAAGAGCGGCATCGACGAAGAAAAGCTCGCCTGGGTTAAAAGTATCAAGAACGTGCGGCGCGGGCGCATTAGCGAGTACGCTAAGAAATTCCGTGGCTCAAAATATGTCGGTGGCCAGCGGCCATGGGGAATCAAGTGTGATTGCGCGTTCCCATGTGCGACGCAAAACGAGATCTCGGTTGAAGACGCACGGAAATTAGTCGAGAACGGCTGCTATTTGGTTTCCGAAGCGGCCAACATGCCGAGCGTGCCGGCGGCTGTCGATCTTTTCCTGGAGAAAAAAATTCTCTTCGGTCCCGGCAAAGCGGCCAACGCCGGTGGCGTGGCGACGTCCGGGCTTGAGATGAGCCAAAACTCCATGCGGCTGCCGTGGCCGCGCGAAGAAGTGGATTCCCGCTTGCGCCACATCATGTCCACCATCTTCAAAAACGCATGGGAGACTGCCGAGGAATACGGGCAGCCGGGTAATCTCGTCGTCGGTGCCAACATAGCCGGCTTTGTGAAAGTCGCGGACGCAATGCTTGATCAAGGCGTCGTGTAGCTGCTTCGCGGTCAACGCCTTTTTTGCCTCGCCCTGATGCTGCTTCGATAAGACAGGCGCGTGAAAGCTGCGCGTAATCCGTATAATGAGGGTATGAAGACAAATAATGTTGATCATGCGGAGAAAAGAACAGTTTTCGCAGAGCGTGGGACAAAAGCTAAACTGAGCTGGCCACTATTCGTGTTTGTTTTGATCTCCGCCGCGCTCGGTGTAGCGGGGTGCGAAGGGTATTATAGCGCCTACCCGGGGTACGGACCGTATTATGGTGGACCCAATTACGGCGGACCCTATTATGGAGGTTATCCGGGCTCTGTCACGGTCGAGGTTGGCGATCGGCCTTATTACGTTCATGGGTCTGGTTATTACACAGGCCACACGTATTACGCCTGGAGAGCAGGTCATTGGGGGTCGCGGCATGGTCATCGAGCCTGGATCCACGGCCATTACGTCGTGCGAGGATACTGATCCGACAGAGTCTCGTGGCAATCGATATTCAAACGATGGGCTGAACCAGGCCCCAGCGCGCCAAACGAAAACGCAGCCCCGTTGCCAGGCAACCTAGTCCGTAGCGCACGCTCCTCCGGAAATTGATCGAAGACGCTTCGGGCATGTACCGGGCTGGGCACGTCACTTCACCGATTGCGGAGCCGAGAGCAATGATTTGAGCGAGGATCTGGTTGTCAAAAACAAAGTCGTCAGAGTTCGACGACAGCGGCAGCCGTTCCAATAGTTGGCGCGAAAAGGCCCGATAGCCAGTGTGATATTCCGAGAGCTTGGCACCGATGAGAAAATTCTCGACCAACGTGAGGAACCGGTTTGACACGTATTTCCACCAAGGCATGCCGCCACGCAGCGCGCCTCCGCCAAGAATCCGTGAAGCGAGCACACAGGGATAAAGGCCGCTTGCTACCAGGGCTGCCATCGCCGGAAGCAACTGCGGCGTGTACTGATAATCGGGATGGATCATGATAATGATGTCCGCCCCTGCGGCCAGTGCGAGCCGGTAACAAGTTTTCTGATTCGCGCCGTAACCGCGATTTTCGGGATGCACTTCCACTTGCACACGCGGCAGAGTGCGCGCAATTGCCACCGTGTCATCGTGACTGGCGTCGTCCACCACGATCACGAGATCCACAAGGCCATGCGCCATGACTTCGGCGTACGTCTGGCGCAACGTGCGCGCCGCGTTATATGCCGGCATGACAACGACGATCTTCTGGCTGTTCAACATCGCTCATGTTTACATTAGGCTGCATTGATGAAGCAAATATGTGATGAAACATAAATCTTCACGTCACGCTGGGCGCGCCAAGCGCCCAGCGCATACTGGCGTGGGTGACCTCTTCTCTGCGCGGCCTGAGCGGCTCTGGCTCTTTACCATAATTCTCGTCGCAGCAACAATTCTCGTTTATCGGCCCGCATGGAACGGCGGTTTCGTTTGGGATGATGATGCGTATGTCATGAAAAACCCTTTGTTGACCGCACCGGACGGTCTGTGGCGGATTTGGTTTTCCCTCGAATCGCCGTCACAATATTTTCCGCTTACTTACACCACGTTCAGAGTCGAGCGCTCGCTCTGGGATCTGAACCCTACCGGCTATCATTGGATCAATATTCTTCTCCACGCGACGAATGCGTTGCTGTTGTGGTGGTTGTTGGCACGGCTGCGAGTGCCCGCCGCTTGGCTGGCGGCCGGCATTTTCGCCTTGCACCCTGTTCAAGTCGAGTCGGTTGCCTGGATCACCGAGCGAAAAAACGTGCTGATGGGTTTTTTCTTTTTGCTCACGCTGCTCGCGTGGACGCAGTTTATCGATGCACGGGAGCGGCGATCATGGCGCTTCTATCGGCTGGCCCTCGTTTTCTATGTGCTGGCGCTCTCGGCAAAATCGACAGCCTGCACGCTGCCCGCGGCGCTATTCCTGATTTTGTGGCTGCAAAAGAAACGAATTGATTGGCCGCGAGTCTTGCAACTTGTGCCGTTTGTCGTTCTCGGACTGACGATGGGTTTAATCGCGGTGTGGTGGGAACGCTACCATGTCGGGACTCGTGGCCCGATGTTCGCACTCGGGCCGCTGGAGCGCTTAATCGTGGCCTCTCATGCGGCATGGTTTTATCTGGGGAAGTTAGTTTGGCCAGCGAAGCTGACGTTCATGTATCCGCAATGGACGATTACGCCGAGCAATCCATTGGCATACATCTGGCTCGTCGCCGGGATCGTGTTGTGTGTCGTAATCTATTTTGCGAGACGGTATGTGGGACGCAGCGTGGAGGTGGCCGCCGCATTTTTCGTCGCGACTCTGAGTCCAGTTCTCGGATTCATCATGCTCTACACCTTTCGCTACACGTTTGTGGCCGACCATTACCAATACCTCGCCTGCATCGGCCCGATCGCGCTGGTCTCGGGCTTGGTGATAAGATTAAGCGGCTCAATGGAGTTGGGCGAGCGGACGCTTGGCATTTTGATTTGCGTTGCGCTTGGCGTACTTACCTGGCAACAAAGCGGCAGTTATCGCGACATCGAGACACTCTGGCTAACGACTATCGACCGGAATCCGGGTTGCTGGATGGCAGAACATAATCTCGGCGGCAAGCTACTCGAAAAAAGGGATCTCGATGGGGCTATTGCGCACTTCGAAAGAGCGGTGCAATTAAAATACGATAATTCGGAGAGCCATTACGGCATGGCCGACGCGCTGCGGCGCAAAGGCGATGTTGAACGGGCGATGACTGAAGCGCGGATCTCCCTGGATTTGCGGCCTAGCGATCCCGAAACGCATGTCGTGCTTGGCATGGCATTGATGACAAAAGGACAGGTTGACGAAGCGGCTACGCACTTTTCCAAAGCGATTGAGATTCGCCCCAAATATAGCACCGCTCACTATAATCTGGCCATCGCGCTGTTGGACAAGCACGAATCAGGCAAGGCAATAGAGCACTACGAAAAAGCGATCGAACTGCAGCCCGATTTCCTGGAAGCGCTAACGAACCTGGCGTGGATATTCGCCAATTACCCAGATGCCACGGTTCGAAATGCGTCCAAAGCCGTGGAGCTTGCCGAAAAGGCCAATCAGTTCACCGGAGGCACGGACCCTAATGTTTTACGGACGCTGGCGGCAGCCTACGCGAGTAACAAGAGCTTCGACAAAGCGCTTGAGACGTCCCGGCGCGCTCTGCAGTTCGCTCAAGACCAGCGCAATTTCGAAGCCACGGAGGCGATCCGCCGGGAAATGTCCTTTTATGCAAGGGGCCAGCCGCCCTATCGCGCTGATTGAGCTGGTCGCGAGATTGGGATTTTGCGCGGTGAAGGACCACTACGTTGCAATCTAGATGACGATTTTTTACGATCCGCGCTGCCTCGATTATTCCGCCCCAAGCCATCCGGAACGGCCAGATCGTATTGCTCGCACCGCGCCATTGCTGAAGGACCGACATCCTGAATGGGATTGGCGCGAGCCGATCGCGGCGACTGATGATGAATTGTTACGCGCTCATTCGCGTCAGCATCTCGAACGCGTCGCGACGCCGAACCAAGACTTCGATGCAGATACGCCGTGGTATCTAAACGTCGAAGCGCATGCGCGGCGCTCAGCTGGTGCTGCGATTGAAACAGCGCACACAGCTCTGCGCGGCGAACCGGCGTTTAGCTTGATGCGACCGCCCGGGCACCATGCCACGCAAGATCGCGCGATGGGTTTCTGTTATTTTAACAACGTTGCCATCGCTGCGCTCGATGCATTGGAAAAGGGCGTCGAACGCATTTCGATTTGGGATTTTGATGGACATCACGGCAACGGCACCGAAGCAATCATGGCCGACAATCAGCGAATTCGATTCGCGTCGATCCATCAATTTCCGGCATATCCGGGAACTGGCGCCAAATCCTTTGCGAACATCGACAATTATCCCGTGGCTCCTTTCACTCCGCGCGACGAGATTGTTAAGATTGCGAAGCAGTCGCTGGAAAAGCTGGTCGCGTTCAAACCTAATCTGCTACTTGTTTCAGCAGGCTTCGATGCTTATGCGCGCGATCCGCTGTTGCAGATGACTCTCGAGCGTAAAGACTTCGCGCAATTCGGGCAATGGCTACACAACGTCGATGTTCCAGTCGCCGTAGCCCTCGAAGGCGGCTATAGCAAGGACTTGCCTGAGTTGATCGACGCGTTTTTGGCTGCATGGGTTGGTTAGACTGTTGCGGCGCTCTATGAGCGTCGAATCTGCATTCGCGCACCACTGTCATATTCTCGGCGGTCACAGACCCCCGCTACAGATTTCCACAGCCGCTCATTTTCTTTGCCTAATTAATTCGATTAGTCGCGCTGCTGCATCGTCAATGTCGGAATATTTGTATTGGCGAGCTCTGCTTCGAGCCGCGAGCAGCCCGCAGCGGTGAACATTCTTGAAATCGCCATAAGGGAATTTGTATCTGCGCTTCGTATTCGCACCGTACCGCTCGTCGATTCCGAGATGCCACTTTGCATATTCGCCGAAGCCGTGCAGACGAATAAATTGATTTTCCTCCTCTGCTGAAGGCCGATCTTTGCTCCATACGCCTTTGCCGTCGGCAATAACATGCTCTTCCCTGATGAGTCTCGCGGCAAACGCGGAAGCATCTTCGTTGATCTTTATGCTCTCACCCGACTCAGCCAAAACACCGCTGATCGCGTAGAGAAGAACTCCAACTGCGAAGCAATTCACGAAGGCAGGCTTCGAAATGGCGGATTTCATCGAATCGGACCGAAACGTTTGCCTCAGACCCGGAAGTGGCAAACAGTATTCGCTCCAACGGGCTGTAGTTCAGCTTGGTAGAACGCTTGAATGGGGTTCAAGAGGTCGTGGGTTCAAATCCCGCCAGCCCGATTACCTAAAACAATTGGGCGCTTCTAGCGTTTTCCGTCGTCGCGATGCGCGTCAGCAATCCCGATCGTTCGGCCTTCGCGATCGACTGCCGAAATCCAGCCCAAGCTTCAGCCGGCTTTGAGTACCCGACGCCAAAATGATGCGGCTACTATAGCATCGGCGATTCCCGCAGACGTTCTACGTCCGTTCCGGTCAAAGCGCCGATCAGTTCCATGAGGCGTGCCTCGTAAGAATCACAAATGGGGGACTCGCCGTTTGGCTGCACCCAGTCGGGATGTTGCAGCCGCAGGTCGTCGTGAATCCGTTGCCGGAGCTCGGTGTAGGTGTGGATTTGGTAGGCCATGAAATGTCGTTTTTCCTTTCTTGTTTTCGCCTTCCGTGACTTCTCATCGTGGGAACTCATTTCCGGCCATTACCCTTTCCTTCGGAAAATTTTGGCGGGTGTGGCAAAAAAGTTTACGGACGACCGGGCGGACCCACCTTCGCAGAAATAAGAATCGTGAACGCTGGCGAGCTGAAATCAGACAAAGAGCTTTCGATCAAGCGCGACCATATCTCCAAGATAACGGGGGCGACGGTGATGAATGCGCAATGACCGCTGCGATCAGGTTGTTTGCGACGGGTGACCGGCCGCGTTAGCATGCGCGCCGATGCTCAGCGCTGGAATTGTTGGATTGCCGAACGTCGGGAAATCGACGCTTTTCAACGCGGTCACGCGTACCCACAAGGCGCCAGCAGAAAATTATCCGTTCTGCACGATCGATCCGAACGTCGGAGTCGTCACCGTTCCAGATCCGCGGCTGACGAGAATCGCAGAGATTTCCCATTCAAAAAAAATCACGCCGACTGCGATCGAGTTCGTCGATATCGCAGGCCTGGTCAAAGGCGCAAGCGAGGGCGAAGGGCTCGGCAATCAATTTCTCCATCATATTCGCGAAGTAGAAGCAATTGTGCAGGTGGTTCGTTGTTTTGAAAATCCGGACGTTCATCACATCAGCCCGACGATTGACCCAATCCGCGACATCGAGATCATCAATACCGAGCTCACGCTCGCGGACTTGGCGTCTTTGCAGAAACGACGCGACCGACTACAGAAGCAGCTTCACGCCGGTGACAAAACGGCGAAGATCGAGGATGCGATTATCGAGAAATTACTCGCGCATCTGGACGCCGGAAAACCGGCCGCAACCGCGGAATTAACTCCGGAAGAACAGGCAATCGCGCGCGGTCTTTTCCTGCTCACCTCGAAACCAACTATTTTTGCATGCAACGTCGCGGAATCCGACCTGGCCGCTGTAGCCGGAGTCGGTGACTCCGGCCGGAATGCGCTAGCACGAAAAGCGACCGGGATCACCGATCCCGGCTACAAAGCGAAGCGACATGTCGAGCTTGTCCAAGATTACGCGCGTCATCACTTTGCCACGGAAGCCATCGTGATTAGCGCGCAGATCGAGAGCGAACTCGTCGATCTCAGCGAGCAGGAGGCTCTGGAATATTTACGGAATCTTGGCGTTGAAGACAGCGGGGTGCACGCGCTTATTCGCGCGGTCTATCATCTGCTCGGATTGCGCACGTTTATTACCACTGGCGAAAAGGAGACGCGGGCGTGGACAATTCATGAGGGCGCGAAAGCGCCAACTGCAGCGGGGGCGATTCATTCGGACTTCGAGCGCGGCTTCATTTCCGCAGAAACGATTTACTACGATGACCTGGCCGCGCTAGGTTCCTTTGCGAAAGCTCGCGAAGCGGGCAAACTGCGGCTGGAAGGCAAAGATTACGTCGTGCGCGACGGCGATGTAATCTTCTTCCGGTTTAATGTGTGAGCGAATGTGGGAACGCCGCGACTGTCGGGACACTAAGGTCCCTCCCCCACTACGCCGCGTCGTATAAAATCCGGCCGCATTGCTCGCAGCTGACGATTTCTTTTCCGGCTTTGACTCCTGCTGCGGTCGCAGTCGTTACTTTCATGTGGCAACCGGTGCAAACGCCGTGCTCGACGGCGACGATCGCAGCGTCACCTTTGCTGTTGAAGAGACGCTCGAACTGGTCGAGTAAATCGGCGTCGATCTTAGACGCAAGCGCTTCCCGCTCATTTTCCAGTTCTCGCTGCTGCGTTTCCAGCGTTTTTGATTTGCTTTCGAGATCGACCAACTGCCGCGAGATCGTGTCTTTAGTCGCCCGCGCAGCTTTTTCCGCCGCTTCGAATTCACCTTTCACCTTGTCGGCCTCGATCATCAATTCGAGCTCCTGATCCTCGAGTTTGCGGATCTCATTTTCGTATCGCTCAATCTCGTGGCCAATTGCCTGAAACTCGTCGTTTTTCCTGGTTTGATACTGCTGCGTTTTGAGCCGTGCGATGCTTTCGGTGCGCGTGCCCACGTCGAGCTCCAGCCTCTTTCGTTCAACTTCAACCTGGCGCATTTTTTGTTTGAGCTCGTCAACGCCTGCCGCGCTTGCAGCCAATTGCGATTCGAGATGGCTGCGTTCCAACGGCACCGTTTTGATCTCAGCCTGGATTTGTCGGATCTTTTGTTGTCGATCTTGGAGAATGAGCAGTTGTTCCAATTCGGAATGCACGTGCGCTGAAGTTATTGACTCGACAGAGCGTCGTCAATCACCGCCGAGCGGACCCAATTTGATAGAACGCGTTGAGAACCTTCTCTAGTCGCGCGCACCGCGATATTCATGTTGATCTTGCTGTTCCCATTCGCAAGATCCAGCGATAGAGCGCCACGGCGATGATCACGAAGGCCGCGCCGCCAATGATAATTCCAGCGGTTTCAAATCCCGGACCAACCAACGCCAGCGGTGCGGCTACGCCGGAGAACGCGACGATTGCAGAGATCACGACGAGGATCACGCTCTCACCGACAATCAAACCCGACGCGAGCAGCACGCCAAGCTGTTTAGTCGCTTCTGGCTTTGGAGTGCGATTGGCTCGCTGATCGAAAAACCAGCCGACGATCGCGCCCACCACAATCATCAACGTGCTCTGTGTCGGCAGATAAATTCCAAGACCCACGGCGAGCGGCGGAACCCGCATATGTTTCGTCGTGCGGGCGAGAATTTCGTCCAACAGAATGATACCGACTCCGATCAAACCGCCCGTGCGGATCAGACTCCAATCGATCTCACCGGTAATCACGCCTTGACCCAGCGACGAAATCAGGCCCGCTTGAGGCGCCGGCAGCGGATGCGGACGCAGTTCCGCTCCCGGCGCACCGACGAAACTGTAGGCATGATTCACTAGATTGAGCACCGGCGGAATCACAATCGCACCGGCGACGACGCCGATTACCAACGCCACTTGTTGCTTCCACGGTGTCGCGTCGACCAATTGGCCGGTCTTGAGATCCTGAAGGTTGTTGTTGGCGATTGCGGCAACGGAGAAAATCACCGCGGTCGTGAAAAGGGCAAACGCCATGAGCGACTTGCCAGCATCCGGCGATACGTACGGTTTTACGCCGACCACGAGCAGCAACGCCGCGCCGATCACGACCAAAATTCCAATGCCTGAGAGCGGGCTATTGGACGAACCAATCAGGCCCGCCATATAGCCAGTTACCGCCGAGACGAAGAAGCTCATCAACACGATGTAGGCCACGCCGCCAATTGTCAGCGTCGCGACATGCGCACCGAGTCCGCTCGTATTCCCTAAATACGCGAGGAGCCACGCGATCGGCAACATGCAAATTAACGTGACAAGACCGACAATGCCGATTGGAATGTCGCGCTCGGTGATCGGCAGCGTATCGGCTTTGCCCGCTTTGCGCGCGCGCGAAGCAGCCATCGCACCGGCAAGACCACGCGTGACCGGCTTGACCAACTTGAGCAGTGTCCAGATAGCCGAGACACCGATCGCGCCTGCGCCCACGAAACGGACCTTCGTGCTCCACGTTTTTTGCGCGAGTGTCGCGGCAACCGTCGTGATGTCACCGGCAATTGCGGAATAATGCGGCACGCCCCAGCCCCAACCGATCAACGCGCCTATGAGCATCGCGATCCCAACTGAGAGGCCAACCAAGTGCCCGATGGCGAGCAGCAAGAATGACAACGAGAAATCATAACCGCTCACGGCGCCCTTGCGTCCGATTCGAAAGGTCTGCGCAACGTCAGAGGCAAAGACTTGCGTGGCCACGACGACCGCAAAGACGGCTGAAACGATCGATCCCCACACCACCGCAAGCAGACCGGCGCGCCCGCGTTCGACATCCGAAGCGTCCTTGGCATCGCCGCCACTGCCGACCTTCAGTACTTCGGCGCACGCGACGCCTTCCGGATACGGCAGGTCCGAAGTCGTGACCAACGCGCGGCGCAGCGGAATTGAATACATCACCCCCAGAATTCCGCCGAGCGCGCAGATCCAAAACGAAGTCCAGAAGGGAAACTCGGTCCAATAGCCTATCATGATCAAACCCGGCAACACGAAAATGATTGACGACAGCGTTCCTGCGGCCGAGGCGACCGTCTGCACGATGTTGTTTTCCTGAACTGTCGCGTCACGGAAGCCGCGCAAGATCGCCATCGAAATCACCGCCGCCGGAATCGATGTAGAAAAAGTAAGGCCAGCCTTGAGACCGCAGTACACATTGGCCGCGGTCAATACCAATGTGATCACGATTCCAATTATCAAACCGCGGATAGTAAGTTCGGCGCGATTATTCATGCGGGTTTGTTGATTGCCGTTCAGGATCTG
>QHMS01000106.1 GCA_003217895.1 Verrucomicrobiota bacterium | reverse complement strand
CTGGTCCGAGCCCGGGCCTGAAGTTGTGGCCCCGCAATCGGATGGGACTGTTACCGAGGCGTCGCGCGATGCTGCGATCAGAGACGCCACAAAAAAATTGCGCGGCGAAGTGGACCAATTGCAAACCGCGCTCGAGAAAGCGCGCAGCGATTTTGAAAACGCTCGAAAAGAAAGGGAAGCCGTCGACACGCGGCTGACGGAAGCAAATTCCAAGCTGGGAAAAGCGCAAGACGACCTCGACACGGCGAGAAAGTCAGAAGGCCAGGCGCGCGAGCAGCTCGCACAGGTTCAGGAATCATTAAGAGCAGCCCAGGCATCGCAGGAAAAGAGTGCCCAGGAGGAGGAGCAATTACGCTCGGAGATTGTACATCAGAAAGACGCGGTTGCCGCCGCCGATGACGCGCGTATGGCAGCGGAGAAGCAAAGGGACGATACGCAGGCGAAATTCGCCGCGGCAAACAACCAAATCGCCGCGCTTGAGCACCAGCGCGACGAAGCCCTTGCCCAATTCAGGCTAGGGCAAGGATCCGAAGAGGGCTTCCAGTTGCTCTTGGCCGAGAGGGACGATTTGCAACAGAAACTGACAGCCGCGGAGCAAAAGGTACGAGATCTTCACGAGCGCGACCCGGTGAACGCGAAGACATTTGCCGAGATGAACGAGCAAATTGCGCAGCTCCAAGAGCAGCTGAGCGAAAGCCAGAAAAGAAATGACTATTTGGCAGCGAGATCTGCAGAGCTCGCTGTTCAGTTGGATGACGCAGGGACGGAGTTGCAAGTTGCGAAGCTGGCCGACGCGAACAGCGACGAGTCCGCCCAGCTCGCCAGAGAAAACGAGCTCCTGCGAAACATCGTCGTGCGTGAGCGCCAGGAAGAAGCGCGTCGGGATGAGACAAGGAAGCGGGTCGTCGCGCAGCTGGATAAATTGCAGATCAGATCGGAGACGTTAAACCAACAGATCGAATATCTCGCGCAGCCCGTGACAAAATTAAGCAGCGAAGAACTTGCTTTGCTGCGGCAGCCCGTGGTCTCGGTTTCAGACCAGCGCGCTGGCTTATTTAAAGCAAGCTTTGTGTTTGAAAAAAAATCGGCGGCGAATTCGGACGGCACTGCGAAAGCAGACGCAAACACAAGATCAGGCGGCGAGAGCGATGCGAGAATAAACAGGCCAGATCCGTCCAAAACCAATTTGTCGCCGAAAGTGCGAGGTCTCGTCCGCGCGGCCGGAAAGAATTTTCAGCAGGGCAACTATAAAGGCGCAGAAAAGCAATATCAGCAAATCCTGGCCGAAGATCCAAACAACCTTGACGCGCTTTCCAACCTTGGGCTCGTTTATGTTCGCAGCGGCAACTTGCGCTCTGCGGAGTCGACTCTTGAAAAAGCCGTGGCTATCGCGCCGGACAACGATTTTCTGCTCACCACGCTGGGTGTTGTTCAGTATCGGCAATCGAAATTTGACGAAGCGATCGTGCAGTTAACAAAGGCGATTGCGATCAACCCAAAAAGCGCGACAGCTCACAATTATCTCGGTATCGCCGCCAGCCAAAAAGGGCGACAGCAAGAGGCAGAGAAGGAGATCCTTCAGGCGCTCGCAAACAATCCTGACGATGCCGATGCGCATTTTAATCTCGCGGTCATTCTCATCACTACGCAGCCGGGCTCCAAAGAACTCGCCAAAGAGCATTATGCCCGTGCGACTGCGCTCGGCATAGAACCGAGCCCGTCGCTCGAAAAATTGTTGCAGTGACCCCAGAGCCAAGGTCGAACTGTCCGATCAAGTCAGAGCAAAGCTAACTTTCACACTGGTTGTGCGCTTACTTCGCGCGTTCTTCGTTGCGCTTTTCACGGCGCTCGTCAGCTGTGTCGTAGCGTTTTTTGTTGGCGACTATTTAACCAGGGTCGGACACATGTCGAACATGGAGGGCGGGCGCGGGATGTTCGTCGTCTTTGTGTGCGCGCCGCTTGGAATTTTCGTGGGCTTTGCCATTGGTATCGTCTCCTCGCTTCTCGTTCGGCGACAAGGCGCAGCGGGATTTTTCATCGCTCAGGGTTGGTCGCTCCTAATTGTTTGTGGCCTTGCCGGCTTGTTGGTCGGCGTTCCGTATCTGCTCTCGGATAAGCCTCCTCGTCTTGCAGGTAAGCAACTTTTGCTGGAATTCGAGCTGCGCGCTCCGCCACAGTTTACAATTCCGGACACGCCGAGCGGCGACAGCGTTCGGGTGAGTCTCTACAGTGGGAATCGTGAAGAGACCTATGCATTTGTTGATTGGAGTTCGATCAAACGAGCGCCCGAAGGGGTTACTATTCCCGGCCATGTGCAGCTTCTAACGCATAACCCGGAGCGCTCTCTCTTTGCAGTGGTCGGCAGCGATCCCATGGCAGGCCAGTTTATTCAATTGAGGTTGCCCGCTAGCCCGGGTCCTGAAGATGAACAATGGTCCGACTGGATCCACGCCACCCAGCAAGCCAATCTCAGTCCAATCCCCGAACCGGCGCAATTCAGCGCCCGCTACCGCGTCCGGCTCATTGAGCGTTGAACGTTGAGCGTTGACCGTTCAAGGGCGAAGCGTTTCTCTGAATGCAGCCATTTCTCACAGCTAACTGGCGTTACCTCGCGATGCTCAATTACACAGTCGATCCTCGCCTGCTCGCGCCATTGGTTCCCTCCGGTACAGAGATCGACTTTGAAAACGGTGAGACCTTCCTGAGCGTAGTCGGATTTCTCTTTCTCGATACGCGTCTTCTCGGTCTTCCCAACCCGCTGCATCGCGATTTTGAAGAAGTGAATTTGCGTTTCTACGTTAAGAGAAAATCGGCGGATACATGGCGGCGGGGCGTAGTTTTCATCCGCGAGCTTGTCCCGCGTCACGCTCATCGCCCGCGCGTGTTACGGCGAAAATTATCTCGCTGTGCCGATGACACACGAGATCGAACATGTCGATTCCGACGTGAAAGTGGAATTTTCATGGCGACGCGGCCGCAAGTGCGAATCACTCAAGATGAGCGCCTCCGGCCAGCCGCAATCAATTCCAGCTGGAAGCCATGCCGAATTCATCTCTGAACATTACTGGGGTTACACTTCTCTTCGCAGCGGCTGCGGCGAATATCGAGTCGAGCATCCCCGGTGGAAGATTTGGAACGCGAGTGAGTTCGGATTTACAGCAGACGTTGCAACTCTTTACGGCGAACAATTCACTGAGACACTAAACCAGCCACCGCGCTCCGCGTTCATTGCCTACGGCTCACCGATTACGGTTCACAGACGCGAGCTATTGTAGGAAATCTGTGCCTGCCGCCGTATCACGAGAACGGCGGGTCAAGCGAGTCGGTTTGGGCCGATAGCGACGGCAAGTTGCGCGGGCGAGATTTTTTCACCGCTATCGATCTCTGCAAAGCGCTTCGAACCGCGGATCGGCCCGCAGTAGATCGAACATTGGATCGAGGCGGAGCAGCGCAGGAGTAAGCGGCACGTTTTCAGGTAAAGGGCCTGCGCAAGGTATCGAGAGTAGTTTCTGCAAGGCGGCGACGGCGCGGTCGGGTTCGCCAATTCGTGCGGTCACTCGGGCGAAGATCGCGATCGGAACCGCTCCAATGATCGCGTCTTTCTCGACCGTAAGATTGGCCATGGCTCGTTCCGACAGAGCCAACGCGGCCGCTTTATCACCGAGGCTCGCGTTGGTTAGCGCGAGAATTCCCATAAGGCTGAAATTTTCCGGCTGTTCTTTGAGGAAAGATTCCAGTTCGCTGCGTGCTTGTTGCCAGGTCCCGCGAGCGGCGGCGTGGTCGCCACCAACTTCTTGCGCCCAGCCTAACCAGTAGCGCAGCCGGCCATTGATGTAACCCAATGCTGGATCAGGCTTGGCCAATATCTCCTTTAGCCGAGGGATCATTTGTGCGGGGCGACGCTCCAGAATGGCTTGGTAAACTTGTCCTTCCAAGGCTTGGGTGTCCTCGGCAGCCGGGCGAAGCGGAGCCAGGAGTGCCGAGGCACGCGGCAGATCGCCTTCGGCTTGTGCGATAGCCGCCTTCGTCGCGAGCGTGTCCACGTCGTCCGGTATGATGTTGAGAACCTCATCAAGCTTTCGCAGCGCTCCATCGAAACGACGAAGAGCGATATAGGAAATCGCGCGCTGGGTGAGCAGGTAAACATTACGAGGGTCGAGCCGCTCGGCTTCGTCGAAGTAGGCTTCGCTCCGCTCCCACTGGCCTCGCCTGCGTGCGACATACGCGAGCGCCGCAGGAATCTTGCTGCTATTCGGCAGAAGTCGACGTGCTTGCTCAAAGTAATGTTCTGCGGTGTCATAATCTTTTAGGCAGGAGTAATCGTAATAGCCTTTGGCCCATACGGCTTCTCCAAGGTTGGGCTCAAGAGTGGCCGCGGTTTCAGCTGCCTGCCGTGCCTCTTCACGCAGGGCGACCGTTGGTTGAAGGGTCTCTGTGAGGTAACCGCGCGCCTCAATATATGACAGCAGCGCCCAAGCAATGGCGAACTTTGGGTCCAGGTGCACCGCTTCTCTGAAATATTTCTGTGCACCAATAGCGTTGGCAGCGGTGTTATCGGTTTTCGATGCATAAGCCAGCCCCCGCAGGTAGGCATCGTAGGCCTCAACGTTATTCGTCGGTTTGGCGGCGATGACTTGCTTTTCGTGACTGGTCAGCTTTGCCTGCAACTGATCGGCGATGGCCTTTGCGATCTCGCTCTGAATCGCGAATACGTCTGCGAGATCTCGGTCATAGGTCTGCGCCCATAATTGCCGATCGGTGCGCGCATCAACCAACACCGCATTGACACGCACACGATTCCCAGAGCGCTGAACGTTTCCTTCCACGACGTTCGCCACGCCGAGTTGCTCGCCGATTTGGCGCACGTTACGCTCGGCTCCGCTTCCGTACTGCAACACGCTGGTGCGGCTGATCACTCTCAGATCGGCCACTTTCGCCAAATCAGTCAGGATCTCGCCCTGCACTCCATCGGTGAAATAGGCGTTCTCTTTTTCCTCGCTGAGATTATCGAACGGAAGAACGGCGACGCTCTTCTCCGGGACAGGAACTGGCACATTGCTCGTCGCTGGCGGAGAAACGGTCGACGTAATCGCGCGCCATGGCGCTCTATGAAAATAGATGAAAGAAAAACATATCAGAACAAAGACCGAGCCAGCTACGGCAAACGGAAAGAGGAACTTTGGAAGTTGCCTGACTGACCTAACCGGAGCGACGTCCTGCTTCCATCTCCTTTGTTTGAGCTTCTCAGGAGTCTGTAGATTGCCGAGACCATCTTTGCAAAAATTAAACAAGTGCAGACGTAGACCGTGCTTCACCTTATATTCGCCCAGATCGTACAGGTACGGCTTCCAGCGCCGGGACTGGACCAAATCTTCGACAACGTGCTTGGACACAAGAATATGGCCGGCATCGCCACAATCGAGGACGCGCTGCGCTACGTTCATTCCTGATCCCGCTATGTTCGTCTCGTCATTGACATCGGTGACTCGATTGACTGGTCCGCTGTGCACTCCCATCCGTAACTGAATCTGCCGATGACCTTGCAACGTCTTGCTAATCTCCAGCGCGCACTCCATCGGCTCCTCTGGGCTGCGAAAGAAAAGTAATGCCATTCCATCGCCAGTCGGCACCCGCATGAGTTTGTTGCTTGCTTCCGCTGCACGAAAAGATTTCGTGTTTCGTACGATTTGATTCAGTAATTCCAGCACTTCAATCTGTTCGTTGACCAGCCGCTTCGAGTAACCGACTAAGTCGATTAACAGAATGTGTGCAATCTCAAGCTGGAGATCCGGCTTGGTGTCCGCGGGTCGGTCTTGGTTCACCCTCTTTAACAATACCATCCTCCATGGCAAGACCAAATAACTACCCCACCACTCCCAAGCGGTTCCGCGCGCAAGGAAGTGAAATTCCGTTCGGCGGCGAGTTACTTCGTCAGCAATTGCCGCAGCACGAACGGCAGAATCCCCCCGTGCCGGTAATAATCGATTTCGATCGGTGTATCGATGCGAAGCTTTACGGGGACAGAACGCTTCTGCCGATCTTTGCTTTCGATCTCGAGCGTTACGCTTTGCCCGGGTTTAATTGCATCCGATAACCCGGTAATCGAAAAAGTTTCAGAGCCATCGAGTCCCAGCGATTGCACAGTTGTGCCGTCGGGAAATTGCAATGGCAACACGCCCATGCCTACAAGATTGGATCGATGAATCCGTTCGAAACTCGCGGCGAGCACGGCCTTCACGCCTAACAAACCCGTTCCTTTCGCAGCCCAATCGCGCGATGAGCCGCTACCGTACTCCTGGCCTGCAAGAATAACCAGCGGAGTATTAGTCTCCGCGTACTTCATCGCCGCATCAAAGATCGATGTCTGCTCGCCCTCGCCATTCTTTGAACCGCCAGTCCGGCTCGGACCGAAATAGTTCGTCACGCCGCCTTCGGTCCCGGGTACCATCAAGTTCTTGATCCGAACATTGGCGAATGTTCCGCGCGTCATCACCAGATCATTCCCGCGCCGGCTGCCGTAGCTGTTAAAATCTCGCGGCTGAATCCCGCGCGAAATTAAATATTTGCCAGCTGGCGACGTTTCTTTGATCGCGCCCGCAGGCGAAATGTGATCGGTCGTTACTGAGTCGCCAAAAATCCCAAGCGCACGCGCTCTGCGGATTTCCCCAATATGGCCGGCTTCCATCGAGAAATTTTGGAAGAACGGCGGCTCATGAATGTAATCGCTCTTCTCGTCCCACTGATAAATGTCGCCTGTGCTCGATGGAATTTCGTTCCACTTTGGATTTTGATCGGCAAAATCGCGATAAAGTTTGCGAAACGTCTCCGGCGCAAGAGCTGATTGCAAGGTGTCTCGGATTTCGTTCAGAGTGGGCCAGAGATCGCGGAGGAAAATTTCTTTGCCGTCTTTGTCCTTGGCGAGCGGGTCGCGGGAAAGATCGATGTGAACTCGGCCCGCTAGGGCAAAGGCCACCACTAGCGGCGGCGACATCAGAAAATTCGCCTTGATGTGCTGATGCACCCGCGCCTCGAAATTCCGGTTTCCCGAAAGAACGGACGCGGCAATCAAGTCATACTCGTGGATCGCTTTCTCGATGTTTGGATGCAACGGCCCGGAGTTGCCGATGCAGGTGGTGCAGCCGTAGCCGACGAGATTAAACCCGAGTTGGTCGAGATATTTCTGGAGTCCGGTTTTGTCGAGATAATCTGAGACCACTCGTGATCCAGGCGCCAGTGATGTTTTCACCGCAGGATCCACGCGCAGACCGCGCTCGACCGCCTTTTTTGCAAGCAGACCGGCCGCGATCATCACGCTGGGGTTACTTGTGTTTGTACAGCTCGTGATCGCTGCGATCAAAACGCTGCCGTGGCCAATGTGAGTGCGCCCCTGCGTGAAAATATCTCTGGACTCGGCTTCGATTTCTTTCCCAGGATCTGGCGTGGGCCGGTTCGTAATCATTTCAAGCTTGTTGCGTTCTTCGCCGGCGCTAATTCCCTGGTCTTCTTTTGTGTCAGTCGATGCCATGGCGCCATTGCGCGGGGCGCTGCCGTTCAATTTCACGAGATGTTTTTCGCGAAGATCGACACTCTGTTTTCCATATCCCCCGTCGCGTACTGGTTTTTCCAACAATTCGCGAAATGTTTTCCCAAGCTCGGGCAAGTTGATCCGGTCCTGCGGCCTTTTCGGTCCGGCGACGCTCGGTTGCACCTCCGCCAGATCCAAATCGATATCGACGCTGTAATCGATCTCGCCTCTGAGCGGCATGCCGAACATTTTCTGCGCGCGAAAATAATTCTCGAACACAAGGCATTGTTGTTCGCTGCGTCCCGTGGCCCGTAGGTAATCGACTGATTCCTGATCAATTGGAAAGAATCCCATCGTCGCGCCGTACTCGGGCGACATGTTTCCGATTGTGGCGCGATCAGGGACCGGAAGCGACGCCGCGCCTTCACCGTAGAACTCCACAAATTTCCCGACAACTTTTTGCGCGCGCAGCAACTGGGTGATGTGCAGGACAAGATCAGTGGCGGTAACGCCTTCGCGCAATTGGCCGCTCATGTGTACGCCCACCACTTCCGGCGTGAGAAAGTAAACCGGTTGCCCAAGCATTCCCGCTTCCGCTTCAATTCCACCCACGCCCCAGCCAACCACACCGAGCCCATTGATCATCGTCGTATGCGAATCCGTGCCCACTAACGTGTCCGGGAAAAATATTTCCGCTTTCCTGTTTCCGCTTTCCGGTTTCGATAACACGCCCTTGGCCAGGTATTCCAAGTTCACCTGATGCACGATGCCGATGCCGGGCGGAATGAGCTGGAAAGTTTTGAAGGCCTGCTGTCCCCATTTCAAAAACTGATAGCGCTCGCGGTTGCGCTTGAACTCCATATCCAGATTAAGTTCCAGCGCGCGCGGCGACCCGAAGAAATCTACCTGGACAGAGTGATCTACCACCAGATCGACGGGCACAAGCGGTTCAATGATATTCGAATCGCGGCCCAGCCGCGCGACCGCGCTGCGCATCGCCGCAAGATCAACAATCAGCGGCACGCCAGTAAAATCCTGTAAAACAATTCGCGCCACCACGAATGGAATTTCCGCGTTCGCAGGTGATTTTGCGTTCCAGTTGGCGAGGGTCTCTACATCTTTGCGCCGGACTTTTTTGCCGTCGCAGTTGCGCAACACCGATTCGAGCACTATGCGAATGCTCACCGGCAAGCGCGAAATTTTGCCGATCCCTTGTTCTTCCAGCGCTGGCAGCGAATACAGAAACCCTTCGCGCCCCTTACCGGCATCGAATTTTCTCAGCGTTTTAAATTCGTCACGCATGTTTGCACCACGAAGAACACGAAGGCCGCGAAATTAAGACGTTAAAGAGTCTTCGTGTCCTTCGTGGTTGATCAGCAATCATTTCAGTTCCGCGAGCTTGGCCTTGATCCTATCGAAATTCGGGAGCTGTCTTGCGTCGTCGTTGCTCTCCGCGTACTGGATCACGCCATTTTTATCAATGATGAACGCAGAGCGCTTTGGCACGCCTGCCATTCCAAGATTCATTTGCGGCAGGAACGAGTCGTATATCACGCCGTAACCCTTTGCTACTTTGTGTTCGTAATCACTCAGCAGCGGCACGGTGATCTTCTCCTTCTGCGCCCACGCTTCCTGCGCAAAGGGATTGTCGCCGCTGATTCCGTAAACACTCGCGTTCAACGTCGTGTAAGCGTTCAGGCCCGCGCTGACCTCGCACATCTCCGTGGTGCACGTGCCCGTGAAGGCCATCGGAAAGAAAAGGAGTAAGGTGTTTTTCTTTCCGAGATTGTCACTCAGTTTGATTTGCTTCGGCCCATCAGCAGTCTTCGTCGATAGAGTAAAATCTGGTGCTTTGGTTCCAACGGCAAGTGGCATAAACAATCCTCCGGTTTAACTTCAGAGGGGAAAATTCACTATAAGATCGACAACTCGGCGGTCAAAGAATTTGCCGGAATTTTAGCCACAGATGAACACAGATTTGCACGGATTGTTCAAATGAGTTCGTGAAGTGTCACTCCGAATCCGTGTTTCATCTGTGCCTATCTGTGGCTTACGATGGGTTCAGATGGAACTCTTCTGGTGGCTGTTCACAATCGTGCTTTTCGCAGTCGGTCTGATTGGCACGATCGCTCCCGTCCTCCCCGGCACCACTATCATTCTGGCCACTGCGATCACCCATCGCCTCATGGTAGGCGCAGTGAAGAGCATCGGCTGGAAAACGATTGTTGTTCTCGTGCTGCTCACGATTCTTTCCTACGTATTCGATTTTCTCGGTAGCTATTTTGGCGCAAAGTATTTCGGGGCGACCAAATGGGGCGCATTCGGGGCGATCTTGGGCGCACTAATCGGACTGTTCTTCGGCATTCTCGGTTTGTTTGTGGGCCCGGTTGTAGGTGCGATCGCTGGTGAATTCATCGCTGGCAAACAAATGATTGATGCCGGTCGCGCGGGGTGGGGAAGCTTGCTCGGAAACATCGGCGGCATGCTGGCCAAGCTGATCATCGCGCTGACGATGATCGCGATCTTTCTGGTGAACGTCCCGTCGCCGTTTTGATTTTATATGCGTCTTATCGGTGTCATCCGTGGCTCTGTTTCTTTCTTCGCCGCTTGTGTTAAATTGTCCGCCGATGGCAGATGATCGCTGGCGAGTCCCGCATGGCGGGATTCGCTGGAGGAAAGTCCGAACACCATACGGCAGCATGCCGCGTAAAATACGCGGGCGACGTTCACGAAAGTGGGCGTTAACGGAGAGTGTCACAGAAAACACACCGCCGGTTCTTTGAGAAAAGCACAGGTAAGGTTGAAAAGGCGAGGTAAGAGCTCACCGCTCGCGGAGTAATTTGCGAGGCACGAAAAACCCCATGCAGTGCAAGACAAAACAGAGGAAGGACAGCCGGTCCGATAAAGATCCTCGGGTATCGTCGCATCACGATGCTGTAGCGGCGGTCTATGACCGCCGAAACGTCATCGGACGTCCCGCGAGAGTGGGATGAGATAAATGATCATCCGGTCGCCACGGCGACCCGACAGAATTCGGCTTATCGCCATCGAAAATATGAAGGGCGCTTTCGGAAACGAAGGCGCCCTTCGCTTTTTAAGCCACCGACGGACGCAGGCTGGACTTTTTGCGCAATAACGGCAGAACTTTTTCCACCAATGCGTCGGCGGTGATGCCGTGTTTCTTCCGCAGGATGGGAACGGCGCCGTGCTCGATGAAATGGTCGGGCCAGCCGATGCGCACCACAGGCGTATTGATCATCTGCGAGTGCAAATGTTCCATCACGGCACAGCCAAAACCGTTGTGCAAGACGTGATCTTCAATCGTGCAGACGACTTCCACGCTGCGCGCGAAGAATTCCAGAGTGCCGGTATCCATCGGCTTGATCCACCGCGGGTTGATGAGCGCGACCGAAATTCCTTTTTCTTCGAGCTTGCGCGCCGCTTCTTCGGCCATTTCAAACATGTTGCCCAAGCCGAAGATCGCCACGTCGCGCCCATGCTGTACCACTTCCGCCTTGCCGATCTCGAGAAGTTTGGGTTCCGGCTTAATTTTTGCACCAGTTCCCGACCCTCGCGGATAACGGACGGCGATCGGACCGGAATTATAATGAGCCATTGTCCAGAGCATATCGACGAACTCATCTTCATCCTTCGGCTGCATGTGCACCCAGTTCGGGATGTGTCGCAGGTAACCGATGTCGAACAAGCCATGATGCGTCGGCCCGTCGTCGCCGCTTAACCCGGCGCGATCCATGCAGAGTCTGACGTTCAATTTTTGGATGGCGATGTCGTGAATCGCCATGTCGTAGGCGCGCTGGAAAAACGTGGAATAGATCGTAAGAAACGGCGTCATCCCTTGCGTCGCCAACCCACAGGCAAAAAGCGTGGCGTGCTCTTCCGCGATGCCGACATCGAAGTAGCGGTTCGGATGCGCCTTGGCAAAATGCGAAAGCCCTGTCCCGCTCGGCATTGCTGCCGTGATGGCGACGAGCTTCTGATTGGTCTCCGCAAATTTCGCCAGTGTCTTGCCAATGATTTCCGAATACGTCGGCGTCGGTGTCGGAGCAGTCTCACCGCTCTCGATCTTGTATTTGCCGAGACCGTGAAATTTGTCGGGCTGTTTAATGGCCGGTTCGTACCCTTTGCCTTTCTTGGTCAGAATGTGCAGCAGCACCGGCTCTTCCTGTGTCTTCAAAAACTCGAAGGTCTGTGTGAGCAGCGGGATATCGTGTCCATCGATGGGACCATAGTAGCGCAGACCGAGTTCTTCAAAAATCACGCTCGGCACGAGCAAACCCTTGACGCTTTCTTCCACCTTGTGCGCGAGGTGCACGCCTGTCTTTCCGAGAATCGCTTGGATGAAATCGCGCGCCTTATCGTGCAGATGCGCGTAAGTGGGATTCGTCACGATGCTGTTCAGGTAGCTTGCAATTGCGCCGACATTTTTTGCGATCGACCATTCGTTGTCGTTCAGCACGACGATGAACCGCTTGGTGTGCGCTTTGACGTTGTTGAGCGCTTCGTAGCTGATTCCACAGGTGAATGCAGCATCGCCTGCGACGACAACGACATGCTCGTCACCGCCGCGCAGATCGCGTCCGACAGCCATACCTAACCCGGCAGAAAGCGCAGTCCCAGCGTGGCCCGCGCCGTAGCAATCATGTTCGCTTTCGGTGCGCAAAAGGAAACCGTTGAGACCACCAAATTGACGCATGGTGTGAAAACGGTCGAGCCGCCCGGTAAACATTTTGTGCACGTAACCCTGGTGACTGACATCCATCACGAAGCGGTCACGCGGCGTGTTGAAAACACGGTGGAGCGCAATTGTCAGCTCCACGACACCCAAGTTTGGCCCCAGATGTCCTCCCGTTTGGGAAAGGACCTTGATCAGCTCATCGCGCACTTCCTGCGCGAGCTGCGGCAAATCCTGTTCACGCAACGCTTTGATGTCAGCTGGTGAGCGGATTCCGTCGAGCAGACGCTTGGGTGCGATCGTTGCCTCCGAAGTTTGAGAGTTCTCAGAAGAGTCGGATTTCGTCATTTGCATCTTTGGAGTCATCGGCAACAGCCGCCTGCCCGGTCGTCTCCGGTGTTGGCTCAAAGTCCTTAACTATCGGCTTGCCAGCGCTATTGCGAGCAATGATTTCGATCTTTTGCTCGGCGTTGGCAAGCCGTTCCTGGCAAACCTTTACCAGATTCATTCCTTCTTCGTACCGCACGATCAGATCTTCGAGTGGCAGTCTACCGGACTCCATCTGCTCGACAATTTTTTCGAGCCGATCCATCGCGCCTTCGAAGTTTAGCTCTGCCTCACGCGGCTTCGATTTGCTGCTCATGGGGCGAACGAGGAATTAAGCATAGATTCAGAACAAGGGCGACTTCGGTAACTCATGTTTCCAGCCTGTGGGGCGCTGAAGGGGTTTTCAACCAATCTGCTTTCGATACGCCTCAGCGTCTTTCCATTGTTTGAGATCGTCGGCGTTGTCGATCTTGAGAACGAAAATCCAGCCCTGCCCGTAGGGTTCGCGGTTGATCAAGCCCGGGTCAGCTTCGAGCGCCTTGTTTACCTCCATAACTGTTCCTTTGACTGGGGCGTAAATGTCGCTGGCGGCTTTCACGGATTCGACAACTGCGATCGCTTCTTTCGCGTTCGCTTGGCGATCCATCTTTGGCAGCTCGACGTAAACCACGTCAGTCAATTCCGATTGCGCGTGATCGGTGATGCCGACACGAATATTTTCGCCTTCGCGTTTAATCCATTCGTGCGACTCGGTGTAAAGCAAATCGTCTGGGACATTCATGATGCTGATTTCTTGTAGAGCGGTTTCTTTTCGATGGTGGCCGGAAATTTTTGGCCGCGAATCTCGATCGCGATCTCTGCACCGATCTTCGCGTGCGCCGCTAAGACATACGCCATTCCAACGCCCCAATTCAAGCTCGGAGAAAGCGTGCCGCTTGTGACTTCACCGATGCGCTCGCCGTTATGGAAAACGGCGTAGTGCGGCCGTGGCGGCGGCCCTTTGTTTTTCATTCGAAATGGAACGAGCTTTTCGCGTGGGCCGATCTCTTTTGTCTTCAACAAGGCGTCGCGCCCGATGAAGTTTGGCTTTGTGACATCGATAAAGAATCCGAGTCCTGCTCCGATTGGATTGCGCTCTGGCGATAGATCAGAACCGTTAAGTGGATAGCACATTTCCAATCGCAAGGTGTCGCGCGCGCCAAGTCCGCACGGTTTAATTCCAAACGGTTTGCCCTTTTCAAGTGCGGCATTCCAAAGCTTCACCGCGTCATTTGCCCGGAAGAAAACTTCGATGCCATCCTCGCCCGTGTAACCCGTGCGAGCGACGGAGACCTTTGTCCCATCGAATGGAAGATCGACAATCGCATTTCGCGGAGGAAGCTCGATTCCTTTGCCGAACAAGGCGTGAAATAATTCTCCGATGCGTGGTCCTTGAATGGCCACGCCACCAAAATTCGCGCTGCGGTTTTCGATCTGAATGGGCGCACACAAATATTTTTGCAGCCATGCGAAATCGTCTTCCGTGCGAGCCGCGTTGACGACAAGCAGAAACTTCTGATCGCCAATCCGATAAACGATCAAGTCATCAATGATGCCGCCTCGCTCGTTAAGGAGAAAAGTGTATTGGCCCATGCCGACATCGAGTTTGTCGATGTTGTTTGTCAGCATGGCGTTAAGCCATTCCCGGGTGCCCGCTCCTTCCACAATCAATTGCCCCATGTGCGAAATGTCGAAGATGCCGACCGTGTTTCGCACAGCCTGATGTTCCTGCACGATGCTGGTGTATTGCACCGGCATGAGCCAGCCGGCGAATGGAACCATTTTTGCGTCCAGCCGCACATGCTCGTCGTAAAGCGGTGTTTGTTTCGGTGCGGCTTCATTCACAAGCGAAACTAGGCTGAGACAAATGTTGCGCAAGAACGCTACGTAGTCGCTTGCTGCTTCGAGTTTCGACTCCTCACGTTCATCCTCTCCTCGATCGAGGAGGAGAGGAAACGTTGGCGCATTCAAATCCTCGAAGTGGCAGGCGTCCGAGCTCTCCCCTTTCGCAAAGAGAGAGGATTGAGGTGAGGAATTGTTGGGCTACTTTCGGCCAGCGATGACTTGGCTGGATAAGCTCGAACGGCGCTTTGGTTTTCTCGGCATCCCGGGATTGATCCGCATCGTAATTGGATTCACCGCGCTGGTGTATTTCCTGATGTATCTTAATCACGGCTTCGAATCATTTCTCGATCTCGATCCCGTGCGTATTCGCCACGGGGAAATCTGGCGGCTGGTCACGTACATTTTCATTCCACGCGGCATAGGCGCGTCCGGCACCCTTCAACCGCTCTGGGTCATTCTGGCCCTCTGGTTTCTCTGGTTTATTGGCGAGGGCCTCGAACGAGCGTGGGGCCCTTTCAAGCTGACGCTTTATTTTTTTATCGGAATGATTGGCACAACCATCGCCGCATTCTTCTTCGGATCGAAACTTTCAAACGGGATGCTGATCGCATCGTTGTTCTTCGCATTTGCGCGATTTTATCCCGACCAAGTCATCTACATCTTTTTTATTTTGCCCGTCAAAATCAAATGGCTTGCCTGGGTTTTTGCTGCGTTTCTGCTGGTTGGATTTGTTCTGAACTCGAATTCGTATCGCGCCGCGCTCATTGCCGCTTTCGTAAATTATTTCATTTTCTTTGGCCCGGAGATCATTTATCAGACGCGACATCGCCATGAGGTTTCGACAAGGCGAAAACGTTTTGAAGCCCATTCACGCACCGCCGATGACACGCTGCATCGCTGTGCGGTCTGCGGCGCAACGGAGTTGACCGATCCAAATCTAGATTTCCGTGTCGCGCGCGACGGCGAAGAATACTGCGTGGCGCATCTGCCGAAGGCGCAAACACCGGCGCCTTAGATTTCGTTGTAGAGGCGCTCGCCGCGGCGAGCGCCTGGCCTCGGCGTTTGACACAAACGCCGCTACACCGCTTGACCGGGAATACTTGCGGATGAGACTAGCGGGATGACCGATAAGAACACCGCGCTTGTTCCGGAGGAAGGTTGGCATTGTCTGCATCTCTTTTATCGGATCGAGTACGGCCAATGGCAATTGCTCAGTCGCGACGAACAAAACGCTGCGAAAACAAATTTATCCTCGCTCGTGCAGGAAGTCCGCGCGATGGAGTCAACTCAGTTGCTCACGCTCGGAATGGTCACGCCGAAGGCGGACGTCGGCTTCATGTTGATCACGCCCGACCTGCACGACGCCAACAGAATCGAAAAACGACTGTCGCTCTCGTTAGGAGCCGATGTGCTCACGCCAGTTTACAGTTATTTGTCGCTGACCGAGGAAAGCGAATATATCACGACTGAGGAGGAGTACGCGCAAACACTCGAGGCAACTGTGCGCAAGGATCCCGCAAAGCTTGAAGAGGCCCTCACGACGTTTCGCGAGCGAATGAAGCATTACCGGCAGGAGCGCGTTTACCCCACGTTGCCCGATTGGCCGGTGGTTTGTTTCTACAACATGAGCAAACGTCGCGGGGAACAGCGAAACTGGTATGCGCTTCCGTATGATGAGCGCCGCAAACTGATGAAAGGACACGCGAACGTCGGGCGCGAGTTCGCTGGCAAAGTCAAACAGCTCATCACGGGTTCAACTGGTCTCGATGATGCCGAATGGGGCGTGACACTTTTTTCGCGCGACACATTTCAGATCAAAGCGATCGTTTACAAAATGAGGTTCGATCCGGTCAGCGCTGAGTACGCGGACTTCGGCGAATTTTACATCGGAATCCAATTGCCGCTCGACGAATTGTTCCGGCGCTTGCAGCTGTAAAATTTTTCTCTTCCTCTCCCTCTTAATCTTTCTCTGTTCCGATTGTCTCGAGGCACACAAAAATTAAGCTTCAGAGGAAGAGGAAAATTTTATTGGATGGGTGACAGAGTGGTTGATTGTGCACGCCTGGAAAGCGTGTGTGCCGAAAGGCACCGGGGGTTCGAATCCCCCCCCATCCGCGTTCGATTCCTTGCTCTTGCTTTTTACCGCTTCGTTAAGTTTCGCGTTTCTCTATTACCTGCAGTTCCTGTCGTAGTTTCACCATGCTGCCGTGAGAGAGAACGCCGCGGAAACTGACGCCAGGGTAAATCATACAGTCGCGGCCGATCACCGAGCCCGGATTAATCACAGCGTTGCAGCCAATTTCTGTTCGGTCCCCGACGATTGCGCCGAACTTTCTTAAGCCAGTTGGAATGTCGCCGTCCGGCGTGCTCACTGCGATTTCGGCATGATCGAGTTTCACGTTCGAGAGAATCACGCCCGCGCCGAGGTGGGCGTGATGACCAAGAATGGAATCGCCGACGTAATTGAAGTGTGGCACCTGCACGTCGTCGAAGAGGATGCAATTTTTAAATTCGCACGAGTTCCCCATCACTGCGCCGTTGCCGGCGATCACGTTCTCGCGCACGTAACAGCCGCTGCGGATCCGACAATTTTCACCGATCCACGCGGGGCCCTTCAAAAACGCACCCTGCTCGACGATCGTGCCTTTACCAATGAACACATGGTTACTGATGAACGGCTTGCCCATCAGCTCTCCCAGGATCGCTGGCTTCAGGCGAAATTGCAGATAACTCGAAATCTGTTTCAGCGCGTCCCAGACGTAAGTCTGGTTCTCGAACAATTTCGGATGAGCGGTGTGTTCGAGGTCGAAATAATCAGCGGGCGCGAACATTTTCAGTGCTCAAGATGGCGAATCGAGTGCGCGGTTGCGAGTGCATTTTTCTGGGTAGCGCGCGCGCGTCTCGCGTGTCTGGTTTTCGGCGTCGCGCAGAGACGAACTCTTTCGTAAGGTTTGAGTTTTCAGCGTTAGTGTGGCGTTAAGCAAAGTCCTCGACCGCGAGACGCGCTCGTCAACACGCGGGACGCGTGCGCTACCCGGAACTCGCACGCCGCGTTAGTTTTGGGCCGTCCTTGGTGTCACGTACTTCCCAACCGAGAGCAAATATTTGCTCGCGCAGATCATCGCTGCGTTTCCAATTTTTCTCGCGCCGTGCTTTCTCGCGGTCCTTGGCAAGTTGCTCCAATTCCGGCGGAACGATGATTTCAACCTCTGCCTCAAGATCGAGAACAGTGTTGATTCGTTTCCACCAGTCTAGGCATGCGCTTGCCGACGCGGCGTCCAGTTTGTTTTCATCCATCGCGCGATTCGTTTCGCGAATGGTTTCAAACAAAAACCCGAGTGCCCCTGAAATGTTTAGATCGTCATCCAGCGCGTTTTCAAAGCCGGGCTTAATTGGCTGTCGGGCGTTGGGCGCTTGCTCGCGATTTATCAGAGTTGGATGTTGGACGTTTTCTTTTTCTGCAATTTGGCGCAGTCGCCCGAGCCATTCATCGACGCGACCGAGCGATTCGCGTGCCTCGTTCATTCCCTCCCAGGTGAAATTGAGCGGCACGCGATAATGCACTCGCAACAGTGCGTAACGAAGTTCCCGCCCAGTGTAACCCTTCGCCAGCACATTAGGCACGGTGTAAAAATTGCCTAACGACTTCGCCATCTTCTGTCCATCCACCAGCAGATGCGCGCAATGCAGCCAGTAGCGAACGAATTTTTTGCCCGTTACCCCTTCGCTCTGCGCGATCTCCGCTTCGTGATGCGGGAAGATGTTATCGACGCCGCCGCAATGGATGTCGATCTGGTCGCCGAGTAACGCAGTGGCCATCGCGCTGCATTCGATGTGCCAGCCGGGACGGCCCGGTCCCCACGGCGAATCCCATTTCACAGCGCCATCTTCTTCGTCCCACCCTTTCCAAAGCGCAAAATCACCGATGTGTTCCTTGTCATATTCATCGTGCTTCACGCGTCCGGTCGATTGCAGCTGCGTAAGATCGAAGTGCGCAAGCTTTCCATAGTCCGGGAATTTGTTGATGCGAAAATAAACTGATTTGTCATCCGCCAGATAAGCGAATCCTTTGGAAATCAACGTGGCGATCATCTCAATCATCCTGTCGATGTAACGCTGATCGGTGGCAGCCGGATATTCGTTCGCGCGCTTAATGCGCAGCGTGTCTGTATCTTCGAAGAACGCCTGCTTGAATTGTTCAGTGAACTTTTGCAGCGGCACGCCAGACTCGCGTGCGCCACGAATCGTTTTGTCATCCACATCTGTGATGTTCATTACGCGATGCACGTTGTAACCGCGCAACTCGAGCTGTCGCTGAAGCAAGTCTTCGAAGATATAGGCGCGGAAGTTTCCGATGTGCGCACGGCTATAAACGGTCGGCCCGCAGGTGTACATGAAGATCGGGCGCGCAGCCGGATCGCGCGGCTCGAATTCTTCGAGTTCGCGAGAGTAGGTGTTAAAAAAACGAATCGGCATTTTCTCTAGTCCGGGGTCATCCCGAGCGGAGCGAGGGACCTCACAAAAGAATGGCGCACTTTGTCACGATTCGAAAGTGCTTGCTTCGGTCGAGAGATGGTTCGCTTCGCTCACCATGACCATTTTGGGGCGCGCGGCTAGAGGAAAACTAGTCAATCCACTTCAACCGTTGCAATTGCAATCGCAGCCATCCCTTCGCCGCGACCGATTGCGCCAAGACTTTCGTTGGTGGTAGCTTTCACATTCACATTCGATTCGCGTACGCCCGTGGCATCGGCAATCTTTTGTCGCATCGCGGAAACGTGCGGCGCGATTTTCGGCGCTTCTGCGATGATGGTTGCGTCAATGTTCGCAATGCGGGTTCTTCTCTCTGCCAGCATTTTAGTCACGCGCTTCAAAATCTCGAGGCTGCTAATGCCGCGAAGAGACTCGTCCGTATTTGGAAAATGCTGACCGATATCGCCCGCACCGGTCGCGCCAAGCAACGCGTCCGCGATCGCATGCGACAAAACATCCGCGTCGGAGTGTCCTTCCAGCCCGTGCGAGTGCGGAATCTCGACGCCGCCCAAAATCAGTTTTCGTTCCTTCGCGAACCGATGAATGTCGTAACCGATTCCTGTTCGAATCATGACATGAATGACGAATGACGAATGACGAATGACGAATGAATGACGAAATCCGAATGACGAAAAGAGACCCTCGACTGGTCGTTTGTCACTTGAGCATTCGTGCTTCTTTCGTGATTGGTCATTCGAGCTTCGTCATTCATTACAGTTTCAGATCGATCACGCCATTGGACGCGACGATTGCATATTTGTCTTTCATGTTCTCGCGCGGACAAAGATCGACAGTGCCGCCGGCGTTTTCAACCAGAAGCCAGCCCGCTGCGACATCCCACAAATTGATTCCCGTTTCAATATAGGCGTCGAATCGTCCGCAGGCGACGTAGGCCAGGTCGAGCGCAGCGCTGCCGAACACGCGACATTTGCGCACGCGATGAATCATTGCCTGGAGCAACGGAAAATTTGTGTCGATCGTCTCTGCGGTCTTGGCGAGTCCAATCGAAATCACGGCTTCGGCCAGCTCCGCGCGGTCGCTGACATGGATAGGCTCACCATTTAATTTCGGTGCTTCACCTTTTTGGCCAGCCCATATCTCGTCGCGAATCGGATCGTAGATCACGCCCACCATGATTTCGCCCCGCAGGCGCAAAGCGATCGAAATGCAAAAATGAGGGATCCCGTAGAAATAATTCACGGTGCCATCCAGTGGATCGACGATCCATTGATGATCGCTGGATTGATCCCCCACGATACCTTCCTCGCCGTAAAGCGCGTGGGCGGGAAATTCGTCGAGAAGCAATTGGCTGATCAACTCCTGCGCCTTAACATCGATCTCCAATTTGATGTCGTGCGCTGCGACCGCATGGACGCGCTGCCGCTGCTGAAGATTTTGGCAAAGCAACTTTCCCGCTGCGCGCGCGGCATTTTCAGCTGCATCCAGATAACGCTTCATCTTTAGAGATAAATAGAATCGCGCTAGCGCTGTGCCAAACGATTAGTTGTAGCCGCCCTGTGGGCGGCGCGACACTCGCCATGCGAATAGATTCAGCGTCACGCTTCCCACAGGGAAGCGGCTACAGAAAAAACCGGGAGGAAAATATGTTCTCCTCCCGGGTTGAAGTTAGGTGTTGTGACCCCGAAGAATTTCGGGGCCGTTAATCCAGCGTTGGGCTTAGTGCCTCTTTTTCTTCGCTGATTTTTTCTTTGCTGCTTTTTTCTTTGCCATCGACTAATTCCCCCCTTTCAATCCGCAACGTGCGGAGAATGGGTGAAGAGTTGGGAATGATTTCACTTCACTTAATTGCGTTCA
>QHMS01000343.1 GCA_003217895.1 Verrucomicrobiota bacterium | reverse complement strand
GGCGCGGCTTTTCGGCTGATTCCTACGAAGATTGCCACGCTCGAGGAACTGGGGATTCCGCTGGTGATAAAAGAATTTGCCAATGTACGCGGTGGTCTTGTCCTTATTACCGGGCCGACGGGCTCCGGCAAGACCACTACGCAGGCTGCACTGATCGACCACATCAATCAAAATTTTGCGAAACATGTAGTGACGATCGAAGAACCGATCGAATTCGTGCATGACAACAAGCAAAGCACGATCACCCAGCGGGAAGTGCCAGCGAATTCGAGTTCGTTTGCCGCGGGGCTCAAGGCGGCACTGCGCGAGGACGCCGACATTGTACTGGTGGGAGAGATGCGCGACCTGGAAACAGTTTCACTCGCTCTTACGGCGGCTGAGACCGGCCTTCTCGTATTCGGCACGCTGCACACAAATAATGCGCGCAAGACGGTTGACCGGATGGTAGATGTTTTTCCGGCTGATCGCCAATCGCAGGCGCGCGCCATGCTGGCGAACTCACTTCGCGGCGTGGTTGCCCAACTGCTTTTAAAAAGAGCGGATCGGCCTGGGCGCATCGCCGTAAACGAAATTCTGATCGCCAACGCAGCCGTTGCCGCTATCATTCGTGAAGGCGCGACTCAAAAACTCCAGGACGTGATCGTTTCCGGAAGAGCCCAAGGCATGCAGTTCATGGACGACGCGATCTGGGCGCTGTTTGAAAAGGGCATCGTCTCTCCGCATGAGGCGTTCATGAAAGCAATCGACAAGGGGCGGTTCAAACCACTCCTTTCACCAAAGGACGCAGTGCTCGCCGATGCGGCCGGGTCGGTCCGGGAGGATGAAAAACAGCGGCTTCCGGGCGATTTTGTGAAACCCGTCGCTGCCCACGCGCGCGCGGGAACCCGCTGAGAGAAAGGCGGCTGGCGCGTTTGCACGCCGCGAAAGGTGGATCGGCTTCTCCGAAGACGATGGCAAATCAATCGCCGAAGGCGCAAGATGGCGCTCGATGGGACATCACATGCATAAAGTTAGGCAGCGAAGCCGCATTCCCTTGTCAACGCGTTGAGGACAACGCGTTCCACCTGCGCACTGACGCACAAGTCTGAGAGACTTTGTTCTCGACAAGGCGGTGAGGTTTTGCTGAGACTGCACGCATATGAAAACCAGAATTCAATCCATTGTCATCGTACTCACATCCCTTTTCCTGGGGCTTTTGCCAAAAATGCAAGCAGTCAGTCCGGCACCGGACGGGTGTTATCCCGGGTTCACGACAGCGGAAGGTTGCAACGCACTTCAACACCTCGCCACTGGCGCTGGAAACACGGCAATTGGCTGGTATTCGCTCTCCAGCGACACAATACACAGCTACAACACGGGTGTTGGTGCTGGAACGTTGGTCCTCAACAACGCGGATTCCAATACCGCGGTTGGCGCCGCAGCGTTGTTGCTCAACACCACCGGCACAGAGAATGTGGCCGTTGGTAGCGCGCTCGCGAGCCACACCATGGGCGACCGCAACACGGCCATCGGTACTTACGCACTCCAATTCGACACCACCGGCGAGCGCAACACAGCCGTCGGGGTGTTGGCGCTTTATCAGAACACCAGCGGCAACTTCAATATTGCCATTGGTGGGCAGGCCCTCAGTAGTAACACCGAAGGCGACGGTAATATCGCCTTGGGCTTTGGGGCGGGGGACTCTGTCACCACGGCCAACAACGTTATCTGTATCGGTGCCTCTGGTGAGAACGTGAGCACCAGCTGCTATATTGGCCAGATCTTCGGCGCCACCTCTTCGGCAGGAACTGCCGTGTTCGTTAATTCAGCCGGTAAGCTTGGCACTACTACCTCCTCTCGACGGTTTAAAGATGATATCAAGCCAATGGATCAGGCCAGCGAAGCAATTCTTGCCCTTAAACCAGTGACCTTCCGCTACAAGCAGCAGATTGATCCGAAGGGCGTCCCGCAATTCGGACTGGTGGCCGAAGAAGTGGAAAAGGTGAATCCTGACTTGGTGGTCCGCGACAAAGAAGGAAAACCCTACAGCGTGCGCTACGACCAGGTGAACGCCATGTTGCTCAACGAATTCCTGAAGGAACATCGTGCCTTTATCGAAGAGCAGCACAAAGTAGCGCAACAGCAGGAAGAGATTGATCTCCTCAAGGCGGAACTAAAAGAACAACGATCTCTCATCCAAAAGGTGAGCGATAAGGTGGAGATAAACAGATCGAAGCCAGAAGTAGTCGCTAACGACTAATAAGGCTCCGAGTGTAGCGGTGCTTGTGCCAAGCACCGAACTCCTAGTCAGGCGTTTGATACAAACGCCCCTACAACAGAGCCGCCGAACGCTTCGATTATGTGATCGTCAGTACAGCCGTCGCACTGAGCTCGCCGGCACGGAATCGATCAAGCGCAGTGTTTGCTTGCTCCAAAGGGAACATTTCTGTCTTTGTCTGCACCGGAACACGCGGCGCGATTTCAAAAAAGTCTTCGCCGTCGCGCCGGGTTAGGTTTGCCACCGATGTGATGACTCGTTCCTCCCAAAGATTGGCATAAGGAAACGACGGGATGTCGCTCATGTGAATTCCGCCGCAAACTACGACGCCACCTTTGGCGAGCGCGTGCAGCGCCGCGGGCACGAGCGGGCCGACGGACGCAAAAATAATTGCAGCGTCTAGTTTTTCTGGCGGCAGCTCGTCGGAACCGCCGGCCCAGACCGCGCCGAGTTTTCTTGCAGCTTGTTGCGTGGCGCTGTCGCCTGGTCGCGTAAACACGAAAAGCTCGCGTCCTTCGTAAAGCGCAATCTGTGCGATCAAGTGCGCGGCATTGCCGAAACCATACATTCCCAGGCGCCGTGCGTTTCCCGCCTTGCGATAGCAACGATAACCGATCAGCCCAGCGCAAAGGAGCGGCGCAACCGCGACGTCATCATAACGCTCGGGCAGATGAAAACAGAATCTCGCATCCGCGACGGTGTACTCAGCGTAACCGCCGTCGATGGTGTAGCCGGTGAAGCGCGCGTTATCGCAGAGATTTTCCCGGTTCGATCGACAATAAGCGCAGTCGCCATCTGTCCAACCGAGCCAAGGAATGCCGACACGATCTCCTATCTGGAATTTCGAATTTGTTTGTTCACCGACCTCTTCCACACGCCCGACGATTTGATGTCCTAGAATCAGCGGCAGCTTCGGATTCGGCAGCTCGCCATCGACTACATGAAGATCAGTGCGGCAAACAGCGCACGCATTGACGCGCACCAGCAGCTGTCCCCTGCCCGGCTTTGGCTTTGGCACATCGCGCGCTTGCAACGGTTGCCCAGGC
>QHMS01000236.1 GCA_003217895.1 Verrucomicrobiota bacterium | reverse complement strand
TATTCGGCGAAAGCCGCGTACAGGAGGCCCGCGCAAAAATTCCCAAGTTGCCGTCGAATATGCGTTGGCATTTCATCGGGCATCTCCAGAAAAACAAAATTCGCCATGCGCTTCCATTGTTCGAACTTTTTCACGGTGTTGATTCTCCTGCATTGGCGCAGGAGATGGACCGAATCGCGGAAGAAGAAGGATTGCATCCCCGCATCCTGTTGGAGGTAAATGTGGCGGGCGAGGGGAGCAAGTTTGGGTTCTCGCCGGAGAACCTGCGCGCCGAAATGGAATCGCTGCTTGGGCTTCCGCGATTGTCGATTCTGGGACTGATGGCAATTCCGCCGCTCGCCGAACGAGCCGAAGCCTCCCGGAAATATTTCGGTGAATTGCGTGAGCTGCGTGATCGGCTACAAACCGAGTTTCGTGTCGATCTCGCGCAACTCTCGATGGGCATGACTCAGGATTTTCCGATTGCCGTTGGCGAAGGCGCGACGCTGGTCCGCGTCGGCACAGCGATCTTTGGTGAACGATCCAAACTAAAAAAGGATTCAGCCACAGATGAACACTGAGTTTCACGGATTTCTGAAACCTGAATCCTTTCCCCTATCCGTTTTTCATCCGTGTAAATCCGTGGCTGAAAGATTGCTCTTAAGATCGATATGTGCGTCTGGACCCGACAAACATCCAACAAACCGGGAACGAACTTGCGACCCAATCGAATGACGCGACGGAGTCGTTCTTCGGACTCAGCGGCGCTGAGCTCGTTAGGGCGGCGCACTCGCTGGCCTGAGTTGCACCGGAAATGACCGGCAAACAAATCGCTCTCACAGTCGCGATGAGTGCATTGATGCTCCTGGTACTCTGCGCGATCGCGATGAGCCGCGGGCTGAATGTGGATGAGCATCAGTTCGTGGCGAGTGGCGCATTGCTCGCGCGCGAAGGATTTCTGCCCTACCGGGATTATCCATTCTTCCATACTCCGAATTTGCCCTTGGTTTACGCGCTGCTTTTTCGTGGTACCGACTATTTGCTGCTCTCTGCGCGCCTGCTCTCGGTGCTCTGCGCGTTCCTCGGGTTGATTTTCATTTCCCGCGCGATGTGGCGAAGTCTCTCCGGCCACTCTGGGACATTTCGGGTTTTCATCACTGGAAGCGCGGCGATCCTCCTTTTCTCGAATCCGGTCGTTCTCTACAGTTGCTGGCGCGCTTGGAATCATCCGCTCGCGACCTTGTTAGCAACGACAGCGGTGCTGTGTCTCTGGCGCGCTCTGGATGGTCGAAAGTCTGGGAGATGGTATTTCGCCGCAGGTCTTCTGCTTTCGCTCGCCATTGGCACAAGGCTCACGTTCGCGCCGCTTGGCCTCGCTTTCGTTGGAATTAGTCTGTTCCTGCCAGCGCAAATTGATATCCGTACACGGATGCGAAATGCGCTTCTGCTTGCAGCTGGCGGTGTGATTGGTGCATCGCCGATGCTCTGGCTGTTCGCCCTCGATGCACGCGCATTTATTTTCAATAATTTCACATGGAACGGATCGATCAGCGAGCTGTATCAAAGGGCCGCGGTGAAGTATGCCGGCCTTGGAAGCAAACTCTTCTACATCGTAACGAACGTGCTGCGAAACCCGGGTAATCTCGCGTTGTTATTGCTGTTTCTAACCGTCCAGTACGCGGCCCTGCGGCAACGCGAATTTCGGAGAGACCCTCGTAACCTGCTAGTGTTGGTTTCGCTCCCGTGCCTTTTGATTGGCGCGCTGGCTCCGGCCGTTCCGTACGATCAGTATTTTTATGAGTTCGTGCCCGTCCTGGTCCTCGGTCTGGTGCCCCCGGTTGTCGCGCTCGCAAGAGCCGGAGGCTTAGAACGGTTAATTTGCTGGGGCTTTGGAGCAGCGGCGGTAATCAGCCTTTTTTCCACCGGTCAGGATTTTCGGTATATGCGCAAACTGGCAACTCCCAGTCGGTGGACTCCGGTCGTGCTCCATCGGGCCGGTATGGAGCTCGCGCAGATCGCTGGTCCCGGACCAGTTCTGACGCTCGCGCCAATCACACCCTTGGAAGGCAGATTGCGTATCTATCGAGCGCTTGCCGCTTCTCCGTATGCCTGGATAACGGCAGGTTTTCTTTCGGAGGAGCAACGCCGGCAGTTTGGATTCATCGGACAACAGAATCTCGCCTCGGCTCTCGAACCGCGCCCGCCTGGCGCAATCTGCACCGGCAGTCAGAGGGGCAACCAAAGGCGTGCGGAGGAAACCATGCTGCTGCGCTACAAGGATTCCCTGGGTTACATCTCGTTTGGCCTGGCAAATGGCGAGACCGCTTGGGTAAGTCAACACTGAATCATCGCGATGCCGAACAAGGATTTAAGCGCCGGAACTGAAGGGACGAGGATTAGCAGATTGCGATTTTCTGCGGCCTTCCGTACGATTTGCTTGCAACGATGAGGCTCGAGTTAAGAAACGCGCAGGTGATCGGCAACGAATTGGCGCTCGCGTGGAACGACGAGACGGAGTCTTACTTCGCTCTGGAGTTTCTCCGCCGCGCCTGTCCGTGCGCGGCGTGCGGTGGTGAACCGGATGTGCTGGGCAACGTCTCACGGCCACACGTCACGTACACCGATAAAAGTTTTCAGCTCGTGGGCTTCGATCTGGTTGGCGGTTACGCTTTGCAGCCGCGCTGGGCGGATGGACACAGCTCGGGCATTTATAGCTTTACTTATCTCCGACGCTTGGGAGAAGGTGCTGGTTAAGGAGGCTTGGAAGCGCCCAATGCATTGGATGACAAAAACCGCTATTGTCTTGCTATGCTTCGCAATGTGCGGCGCTGCCACTTTTGTTGCCTCCAGTCCGCAGACAAGACCGGCTGAGCTGCAAAAAACAAACGCGATTCCGGTGAAGAATCGCGAAGTTGTTCGGTGCACCTGGATCGCGACCTGATTCGAAATCGAGGTAGGGCGGTTCACCCGAACCGCCTCCGGGCGATTGAGGTCAATCGCGCCTGCCTGGAATTGTCATGCGCAGAAGGCTTGTTTTCGCAACGAGTGATTTCATTTGCCGGTTTCGCAAGTAAGCGGGAATCAGAAAAAATTCTCCCGGCGCCAGATCGACATTGGCGCATGTAAGCTGCCCTGTGAGACAGCAAACGACTGCGAATTGTCCCAGTGGCGCGCTCTCGCGCGGAGAACCAAGATTCCATTTTTGGATTTCAAACAATTCGTGCCTGACAAGAAGCTCACCTTGCGGCTCTACCAATCTCGGAGCGACATCGTTGAAGTCTATGCATTGAAGCGCTTCTTCGATGTGCAACTGCCGCGGTTTGCCTTTGTCATCCACGCGGTTCCAATCGAATACACGATAAGTCGTGTCGCTGTTTTCTTGGATTTCGATTAACAGATTGCCGGCGTTCACCGCATGCAGACGTCCCGCCGGAATAAATGCGGCGTCACCTGGTTTCACGCTGATTTTGTGAACGTGATCAGCAGCTGTTCCCTCGCGTAACGCTTTCTCGAATTGATCGCGCTTAATCGGTTCGCGCAAGCCGAGCAAAAGTTCGGCGCCCGGATCGGCGGCGGCAACATACCAAAATTCAGTTTTTGGCTCGCCACCGAGTTTTCCTGCGAATTGTTTCGGGGGATGCACTTGCAGCGACAGCTTCTCGTGTGCATCGAGAAGTTTGATGAGAAGCGGAAATCGCGGAGCGTCGGGAACATCGCCGAAGATCGACGATCGATCCTCGATCCACAGTTCATGCAGACTTTTGCCTTTGAGCGGACCGCGCCCGACGAAGCTTTGTGCTTCCGGACGATCAACGATTTCCCACGATTCGCCGATGCGCTTGTTCGCTGGCAGGTTCTTGCCGAAAAACTCCGCCAGCTTTCGCCCGCCCCAAATTCGCTCCATGAAGATTGGCTCAAAGGTGACGGGGCCGCTGATTTCGGGTTTCGAGTTTCGGATTTCGGATTTCAGATTTGTAAATTTGTAGGACGTTTCTGTGAAACGCCATTTATTTTGGCGTCTGATGCACCATTATGACTTCACAGGTGGCCGTTCGCTCAATGGTAAAAAACGTGGCGAGTAATTTTTCGCAAGCGTGCGTCCTTGGAACGGTCACACGCTGGTTAACTGCGAGATGCCGCCCAGTTCTGCGTGCTGTGGTGATGGCCTTTTTAGGAGGGATCGGTCTCATGCAAGTGGCCGCTCAAACTGCAACCGACAGCCAGCCAAGTCACACGTTGGGCGCTCCGGTGATTACAGCAACGCCCGAACACGTGACGGTCACGGGTGATGTTGGCCGCACTGAGATTCACTGGGACACGGGGAATGGATCGATGGGTTTTGTCTTCGTAACAGGAACTGACCAAAAACCGGTTCTCTTTGCTTCGGGTCCAAAAGGGAGTCAGCTGGTTCCGTGGATTCGATCGGCTAGATATGTGTTCGAACTTTATAGTGACGAGAACAGGCGGACCTTACTGGCTACGGTAACCGTTCTTGGCAACGTCAAGACCGCAGCCGCTCCGCAAACGATGTTGTGGCGAGCTAGAGTTGCGCGCTGGCTGCTAGTCTTGGTCCTTCTTGTAGTTATATACATCGCGCTTTATTTGAGCTCGACGGGAAAGTTGCGTACGACATTTCCTACCGAACCAACGACGTCGCCCCGCCCGCTGCATGTTACACGAAACCTTCTGCTCGGCATAACCGCGTTCGTTTGTCTCGACGGCATCATCTTTCATAGCGGATTGTACGTCTCGATCTTGGCTCCCGATTCCTACGCTGGACGATTGGAGGTTCTGACCCGAGCCGAACGGCAGCGCCCTGCATCCGGGCTCAAAGAGGTGTTGGTTCTGGGAGATTCGAGAATGGCGGAGGGTTTCTCTACCACGGTGGCTGACGAGCTTGGTTCGGCCGCCGGGTTTAAATTTGTGAATCTGACCGAACCAGCCTCAACTGTTAGCAGTTGGTACTATATGCTTCGAGAAGTCGATCCGGCAGCGCGACGCTACTCGGCAATCGTAGTTCCTTACGGGATTGGATATGAGCCAAGCACCGCCGATCTTTTACGAATTTCCATGGCGGCTCCGCTCCTGCGTTATGGAGATTGCTTCAATTTCCCCTCGGCTTTTCAGCGATGGTCTGGGTGGTTTAGAGCGTTTACCGCGTGCATACTGCGAGGTTCAGCATACCAAAGCGATGTTACTGATCTTCTCGAACATCCCATCGCGCGTATAAGAAGCGTTCAACAAGAGACTGAGAGACTGCAATTCCGCGCTGCCTATAAAGGCCGGGACTACGATCTTGTGGGCACGTCTTATGATCCAACGACAGGACAGATAACGTTCGCCTCGAAGTTAACTGAAGCCCAGAGACAAGCCGTTCGTAAGAGCCTGATACAGCCTTCGCAATCGGACACTGAATACTCCCTCAAGCTACAACGCGAATGGGTCCCACGGATCCTGAATCGTTATTCGAATAATTCCACTGCAATTGTGCTCACGCCCGTGCCTCGAGGCCCGTTTGCAGAACTTCCCGGATTTTCCAAGGCATATCAGTCTATTCTGCCAAGCGGCGTAATTCAGAGAACGACTTTTTCCCTGCAGGAACAAACGTTCGATTTTCTTGAAAAACCCGAATATTACTTCGACGCATTCCATCTTAACGCGAAAGGCCGGCAACGATTCACAGAAACGCTGGTGTCAGAGTTAGTTTGGCGGCTTCGATCAACTGATTCGAAACGGGGGTTCAATTCCAGGTCTCAGCCAGCTGCGAACTGACTGCCTGGAAGCAATGAGGCGAACTAGTTTCAGCTAATTATCCCTGATGTTATTCAATAGCTTTCAGTACTGGATCTTCTTTTTGATCGTGGCTGTGCTGTTCTACAGCATCCCGTTTCGCGCAGGGAAAGTACTGCTGCTGTGTGCAAGCTACGTTTTTTACATGTGGTGGGACCCACGGTTCATCGTGCTCATTTTGACCTCAACGGTAGTTGACTACTTTCTTGGGATTTGGCTGGAGGTCACGAGCGGTCGCCGTAAAAAGCTTTTGCTTGCCGTTAGCCTCGTCGTCAACCTTGGGATTCTCGGTTTCTTCAAATATTACGACTTCTTTGCTGGCTCGTTAGCTGCTTTGCTCCACATCCCCAAGTCATCGGTGGTGTTACAAGTTGTTCTCCCTATCGGAGTCAGCTTCTACACCTTCGCCAGCCTTTCTTACACCTTCGATGTCTATTGGGGAAAAATGAAGGCGGTCAGAAACCCGATCGACTACGCGTTGTTCATCGCGTTTTTTCCACATCTTATTGCAGGTCCAATCATCCGTGCCCGGCAGTTTATTTCTCAGATCTGGACGTGGCGGCGCCCAGCGGCAATTGTGATTCAAAGCGGAATCATTCTTGTCCTGTCAGGTCTTCTGAAAAAGATGGTATTTGCCGATCGGTTCGCTGTCGTGTCCGATGCGTACTTCAAGGACCCTACCGCGCACCCGGGCTGGCTGGCTGCGTGGTCGGGCTGCCTTGCCTTTTTCATGCAGGTCTTCTTCGATTTCTCTGGCTACACCGACATCGCTCGTGGTTGTGCCAAGCTACTGGGCTTTGAGTTTCCGCTTAATTTTGCGCGTCCCTTCTTGTCGAGAAATCCGCCTGACCTCTGGCAGCGATGGCA
>QHMS01000235.1 GCA_003217895.1 Verrucomicrobiota bacterium | reverse complement strand
ACTGGACGTTTGTGGTGTGGGGGGCATACCACGGTCTTTTGTTGATCGGGTACCGTTTTTTCGATCGGGGAACAGTCGGCACACCGATCGATAGAGTTATGAAACAACGCTGGTTTGTTCCGTTCAGCGTTGGATTGATGTTTGCATGTTTTGTACTAAGCGCGGCTTTCTTTCGTCCGAAAACTCTCCAGACCAGCGGATACGTCTTAAGTGCGCTTTTCGGATTTCAGCACGTG
>QHMS01000234.1 GCA_003217895.1 Verrucomicrobiota bacterium | reverse complement strand
ACGTGCCGCCTGGGGAGTACGGTCGCAAGATTAAAACTCAAAGAAATTGACGGGGGCCCGCACAAGCGGTGGAGTATGTGGCTCAATTCGATGCAACGCGAAGAACCTTACCAGGCCTTGACATGCATCTCTAAGTTGGTGAAAGCCAGCGAGTGTCGAAAGACACAATTTGCACAGGTGCTGCATGGCTGTCGTCAGCTCGTGTCGTGAGATGTTGGGTTAAGTCCCGCAACGAGCGCAACCCCTGTGAACTGTTGCCACCGAGCCGAGAGGCTCGAGCACTCTGTTCAGACTGCCCCGCTTTAACGGGGAGGAAGGTGGGGACGACGTCAAGTCAGTATGGCCCTTACGGCCTGGGCTGCACACGTACTACAATGCTCAGTACAGAACGATCCAAGACCGCGAGGTGGAGGAAATCACTAAAACTGAGCCCAGTTCAGATTGAAGTCTGCAACTCGACTTCATGAAGCCGGAATCGCTAGTAATGGCGTATCAGCTACGACGCCGTGAATACGTTCCCGGGCCTTGTACACACCGCCCGTCACATCATGGGAGTCGCTTGTAGCCGAAGTCGGCGCGCTAACTAGCAATAGAGGCAGCCGCCTACGCTATGAGCGGTAACTGGGATGAAGTCGTAACAAGGTAGCCGTAGGGGAACCTGCGGCTGGATCACCTCCTTTCTAAGGAGAAATGCCTTCGGAAGTGAAAGGGCAGAAGGATGAAGGAAGAAATTTCTTACTTCTGAATTCGTACTTCTTACTTGCCGATAGGCACAGGTCGACGGCTAAATCCAAGAGCTAATCAAGTTGATAGTTCTTGGATATGCCGAGAAGACTCCGAATCGCGAAAGCGAACCGGAGCTCAAAGAACGAAAGACCGATAACGCACAATTCAGTCTTTGCTGCACATCGACTGCAATGCCGGATGACGATTCGTTAGATCGACATCCGGCATTTTGTTTTTCTGAAAAACTAGTCAGGAAAGCAGGAAGCCAGGAAATTCAGAAATTATTGTTCCAGGCGCGAAACATGCCCAGCGGCAAGCCGCCATTGCGCATCGCGCTTGATCAGCGTGTCCGTGAACTGCACGACTCGATCGAACGGTTTGCCGTCCACTATTCCCTTTACACGCGTCTTTCCAAGAACAACGGCCACGTTGCTTCCATACAACCGCGCTAGCATGTCGTAGTTTTCGAATACGTCGTAATGGACTTTTCTGCTGCGTAGCTCGTTGATCTCATCGGCACGCGTATTCACTTCGCCATTCGAGAGCGTCAACGTAAAATCGGGCGTGAGTACGCGCTCCAGCGCAGCCACGTCTGCGTCAAGAAATGCTTTGCACGCATCGCGCTCGAACTGGAGCACGTCCTTTTCATCGGTGGTTTGCGCGGGCGAGAATCGGCAGGCCACAATCGCCATGAGAGCAACAACTGTCGTGGCCTTCATATTCCTCCGTTGCCTATCGGCTCAGTTCGCAGATCCAGTTTGTCTCCCAAGTCTTCCCGCCGTCAGCCGAAAAGGCCTGTCCATACGCGCAGACTTCGGCGAAATGTTCAGCCAGAGATACCGCACCAAGATCGCCCGCCCCTTATATTGTTCCTGGTCGTAAAACTCGCCGCGGTTCCCACTAAATTCGCCAACGACTGGCGGTACGCTCAAAACCGCCTTTGTCCAAATCGAGCAAGTAGATGCTCCATTGACACGTGTCGGGATTGTACAACCTGAGCGTCTGCGCCTTGATGTGCAGATGCTTCTCTGGATTGTCGATCTCAAACTGCTCGAAATTGGCGTTGCTATCGAGAAGCTTCTTATGATTCGAGACGCCGTTATAATCGATCCAATTGTTGGACCCAACCAGGCGGTCGGGAAGGCGGCGCACGTGAGCCTTCCAGTCGCCGATAAGGAAGTCGAAGTCGTGAGATCCATCGCGCGCGGGAGCAGGCGATTCACCTGCTATTGCATAAGTTAACGTGAACTGCAGAAAGCTCAGCCAACAAATTGATCGCAATATCATGGCTTGAAGCAGATGGCGATAATAGCTACTCCCGACTTTACCAGTCTGCAGATGATGCGTCTCGGCCTCAGGAAACAGCTGGCGTTCGTCCTTCCTCCGCATCATGCAGGTCCACCCAGGTTTGAATGTCGTCACGATCGCCAAACCCTGCTTCTTTCTTCGACTCAATGAGCTCCTCGCTCGCCTCATCTCGCCAGCCACGCTTTCTAAGAAACGCATTCCAGATTGAGATTTCCTCTTCGCTGGGCCGCCGGCCACGTGCGAAGCACCAATCGAGGATTTCCTCATCTGAACCACCTTTCAGCGTTCGGTCGACAAGCTCATCGTAACTAACCCCCAGAAGTCTCGTGCAACGGGCATCGAAGTGCGTCGGATCTTCGACACCGGTAAAATATCCGGTCGGCAATTTGCCTGCCGCTTTCAGCCGGATCTTGTCCAGCATTCGCGCAAAATAAATGAGCCCTTTCGTCTCGACGTAATCGCTACATGGATTCTGAGTTTGCATTCTAAGGAAAGCTTCTGGCCCAGTGGCAAAGTGTCAACAGACCACTTAGAGTGAAATGGCCAGACCACTTGGACAGCGGCTTGCGGCGACCAGCAGTCTCGGTGATTACCATCCGAATCGTGAAACGAGTCGCAGACAAAAGATCAAGCAGGAAAAAGCGGCGCCGGCATTCGATCATGGCCTTTGAAATGGTTCGGCTGGACCGGGCGGCGGCCGAACCGCTTCATCAACAGCTTTATCGTCAAATTCGCGATGAATTAATTTCAGGAAGCTTCAACAATAACTCGTCCCGGCTTCCCTCCTCACGCGCGCTGGCCAGCGACCTGGAAATATCGCGGTTCACTGTAAACCTTGCTTTCGCGAGGCTTCATGCGGAGGGCTATCTTCAATCGAGAATTGGATCGGGCACATTCGTCGCCGAGCCGTTGCCCGAGACTTTCCTGAGTGCGCGGACAGGAAAAGCAGGACCACACGTCGAACGCCCGCCCCGCCTGTCTGATCGCGTAAGAAATATTCCGGATCAGCGCGCTGGAAAACAATTTGATTTTGGAATTGCCGGACCACCCGGTGTAACATTCGTCCCCGCTGTCGCGGCGCTCGACGAATTTCCGATCGAAGTATGGGAACGACTCAGGGCAGAAGTCCTCGCAAAAAAGGGCGCGCATCTGCTCCAGTACGCTTCCAGCCGTGGTGACCCGGACCTGCGCAAGGCGCTCGCAAGTTATTTGTGCGATCACAGAGGTGCGCGCTGTCATCCAGGCCAAATCATCATCACTGCTGGAACGCAGCAGGCAATGATGATCAGTGCCATGGCCCTCGTAAACCGCGGTGAGGTCGCGTGGATCGAAGATCCGGGATTTTACCAGGCTCGCCGCACCTTTGGCTTCGCCGGGGCAACCGTCGTTCCAAGACCGGTTGATCGGGAAGGAATCACAATCGCGCGGCCGTCGAAACAACGCTCGCCCAAAATAATTTACGTTACTCCTTCACATCAATTCCCACTCGGGATGACCATGAGTCTCGCGCGAAGAACGGCTTTAATCGATTTTGCTCGATCCTGCGACGCTTACATTTTCGAAGACGATCACAACTCAGAGTTTCGTTATACGGGTCCGCCACTCCCGTGCTTGCAAGGCCTCGATAATGTCGGTCGTGTCATCTACTCAGGCACAATGAGTAAGATCCTCTACCCTTCGTTGCGGCTGGCTTACATCCTGGCGCCGGAGCAATTAGTCGAACCAATGATCAAGATTCGCGCCGTGATGGACCAACATTCGCCTGCGATTGATCAGGCGACATTGGCTCGATTCCTAACTGAGGGGTTTTTCCTGAGTCACATCAAGCGGATGCGAAAATTATATTCTGATCGAAGAGAATTCTTTATCGAACAATTCAGCCAATTGCTCAGTAAGTACTTCATCTTAGAAATTCCGGAAGCTGGGCTACATTTCGTCGCCTGGGTGCGACAGAAAGAGCACATGCCCATGATCACGCGCGTCTGCGCTGAGACCGGCATCAGGCCCTCGCCACTGTCGTCGTGCTTTATGAAAGCAGAGCCGAAGCCCGCGCTCACATTTGGGTTCGCCGCGTGGTCGCGCGCGCAGATTCGCGAAGGTTTGAGCAAATTCGCGTCGGCACTTAATTCGAAGTTGAATTAGTCGAGGCGCTGATTTGCCATCTCTTTTGCAGCCATCGCTGAAGTGGTCGGGCGACCATCTTGGTCAAATGGACTGTACCAAACCTACGAAGTGGCTCTGGTGATGGGTCAACGCGAGTTCCTACAGTGCGGTTATGAAAATCCAAACCACAAAAAATCTGATAGCACAATTCATAATCAAAGGAGTTACCCAACCTCTTTTCGTTATCGTAGCTCTTGTGTGCGTCGCTTTAGTGCCGGCGCACGCACAGGGACAAGTTCAGGCAAAGGCAAAAACACAATACAACGTATCGACTCTCCCCGGGCTTGGCGGAACGAGTAGCGGAGGAAACAGCATTAATGACCAGAGCTGGACGGCAGGCTATTCCAGACTGCCGAATAGGAACCGGCACGCGACGGTGTGGCGAAACAGTTTGCTCTCCGACCTCGGCACACTTGGCGGACCAAACAGTAGTGTCACGTGGAACGTGAAAAATACGGCGGGAATCATCGTGGGTATTTCCCAAACTGCCGACCCGCAACTGCTCGGCGAGAGCTGGAGTAGCGCGGCTTTTTACAGTACGCCGAACAATGTCGGCTATATCAATCTCGGCTTCGTTTGGCAAAACAACCAGATGAGAGGACTTCCCCCATTTCCGGGCGGCAATAACGGCTTTGCCACCGGAGCCAACAACTTGGGTCAGGTGGTCGGCTGGGCGGAGAATGGTTTTCATGACCCCAACTGTTGCTGCACCCAAGTACTCCAGTTTCGTCCAGCCGTTTGGGACCTTGGATCAGGAGACCAGATCCACGACCTCCCTCTGATCTCCGGCGACAGCTCAGGAGCTGCGACGGCCATCAACGATATTGGTCAAATCGTAGGCATCTCTGGTATCTGCGACCAGGCTGTTGGAAGACATACGGCCAAGCATGCCGTGCTTTGGCAAAATGGCACCGTGACGGACATTTATCCAAATGCGCCAGCCCCGTGGTGGAATACGCCGACGGCAATCAATCAACGAGGCGATGTAGTCGGGTTTGTCGGCGACCCCGCGTTTGTTGAAGGCGACGTCATACACGCTTTCATGTGGACCAGGGAAGATGGCATCCGACAGCTAGAACCTTTAAAAGGACGCACACCGCAACATGTAGACAGTGAGGCCTACGGTATTAATGAAGCCCGCCAGGTAGTCGGTGTCTCCTGCGACGCGGACCAGACTGATTGTCGTGCAGTTATTTGGGATCACGGCAACACGCCAACAGACCTAAACGATCTCAAAGGCGGCTATTCTGCCTTTCTCGCAAGTGCGAAAGACATAAATGACAAGGGAGAGATTACAGGTAGAGCTTTTGACCCAACTACCGGCGCCTTAATTGCATATTTGGCGGTACCTGTCGGGGGACACTAATGCAGGGAAAAGAGGGCCGCTTTTGAAGCGTACGAACGCAGGTTTGCTCGTTCGAAGAAGCGCACGAATGCCGGATGGCGAACAGCAAGATCGCCATCCGGCATTTTGTTTTATTCCTTGCATTCGAAATTCGAAAATCGACATTCGGCAACTCCGACATTAGTCGCGAGCACGCGAAAGCGTTCGGTGTTCCTGCGGGGGCATAGCTCAGTTGGTAGAGCGCCAGCTTTGCAAGCTGGAAGTCAGGGGTTCGAATCCCCTTGCCTCCAAAGCCGAAAGCGTGGAAGCAAAATTCAACAACCGGGAACGATATCGGATGCGCTAGCGGGAGCGTAATCCCCTTGCCTCCAGCCTTCGCTTTTGGAGCCGAGCGTAAAAAAGCGAGCGCCGCCACGCCGGAGCAAAGCGTAGGCGGACCATTTTGAACTTCCTCTCGCGCTCCAAAAGACTACGGCTTGGCAGGCCAGCCTTCTTCTCTGATCATGCTGTTTGATGAACGGATTCTACTACGTCTACATCCTCGTCAGCGAAACTAACGAAAAAGCGCATTACAGTGGTATAACGCGCGACCTCATGGCCAGACTTATGGAGCACAATCAAGGAAAATGTTTGCACACAGCGAAACGCAGGCGATGGAGAATCGAAACGGCAATCACCTACCGATCCGAGGTGAAGGCTCGCCCTTTTTGAACGTTATTTGAAGGCCGGATCAGGACGCGAGTTTTCTCGGCGTCACTTTTGAACCTTTCGAGGAGTGTCGCGCCGAAGCCTTGGCGAAGGCGGACTTTGAAGATGTAATCGGGAACTGTGATCTGTGATCTGATTTATTGTAGAGCGCTTGACCGATCACCGATCACCGATCACTGTTCACTCTCCAAAACGGGCCTGTAGCTCAGTTGGTTAGAGCATGCGCTTGATAAGCGCAGGGTCACTGGTTCGAGCCCAGTCAGGCCCACTTTGATTTCCACATTTCCAATTCGAGGACGGCTGGCTAAAACTGGAAATAAACAAACGGGACCGGCCCGCTTGCGGGGAATAATTCCAGCGCTAAAAATGCGAGAGCATATGCGGGGATCTGGACACGCGCGGGCTGCAACGCCAGTCGGTCAATGAACTGATTGCGCTCCTGCGCAACGGCGAGAAATAGCGAAATGAAGATCAGCACGATCGTGCCGGTTGTCAGGAGAAAATCGCCAGTCACGTGCTGAAATCCGAAAAGCGCACTTAAGACGTATCCGCTGGTCTGGAGAGTTTTCGGACGAAAGAAAGCTGCACTCAAGACAAAGCATGCAAACATCAATCCAACGCTGAACGGGACAAACCAGCGTTGTTTCATAACTCTATCGATCGGTGTGCCGACTGTTCCCCGATCGAAAAAACGGTACCCGATCAACAAAAGACCGTGGTATGCCCCCCACACCACAAACGTCCAGTTAGCTCCGTGCCATAACCCGACGAGCACCATCACAACGAACATGTTGCGATATAACATCAGCCGCCCTTTTCTCCCGCGACTGAATGGCATGAAAACATAGTCCCGCACCCAAGTGGAAAGGGTGATGTGCCATCGCTGCCAGAGGTCAGGCGGATTTCTCGACAAGAAGGGACGCGCAAAATTAAGCGGAAACTC
>QHMS01000342.1 GCA_003217895.1 Verrucomicrobiota bacterium | reverse complement strand
GGCGTGCGTGCCATGACCACGAGCACGCCGGCTTTGACGCCGTTGGTGCACCAAAGCTTTTCGCCATTCAAAATGAACTCGGAACCGTCCGGTATCGGCTCGGCGCGCAAGCTCATCGTCGCCGGGTCGGAACCAGCATGCGTTTCGGTGAGGGCGAATGCGGAGATCTCCCCGCCAGCCACGCGCGGCAGATATTTTCGTTTTTGTTCTTCCGTCCCGAAAAGCAAGAGCGGCTGCGCTACGCCGATGGATTGATGAGCGGAGACGAGCGCGGCGACGTTTCCGTCCCAACTACCGAGCAGAACGGCCGCGCGCCCATAATTGAACTGCGACAAACCGAGACCGCCGTACTGTTGCGGGACTTTGATTCCAAAGGCGCCGATCTCGGCCAGGCCGGCGAAATTTTCGGGCGGAATTTCGCCGGTGCGATCGATCTCGTCCGGATCGACATGCTCGCGCAAATAAGTTTCGAGCTTTTGTAAAAATGGATCGCCCGCCGCGCGCTCCTCCGCGCTTTGTTCCGGAAAGGGATAAATGCGGCCGAAATCGTAGCGGCCGATGAAAAGATTACTCGCGAAACTGCCGCGATCATCCAGCGGATCGCGGGACGCCTCCGCCAGGTCAAGCGCTTCGCGCTGACCCTTCGACATCCGTGACGTGTCGATGACGGACGCGGCGGGCTTTTCCGGTTTTACGCTCGTCTCTTCGGCGATTTGTTTTTCAGGCGCTTCGAGCGGCGATTTCATTCTGCGTAAAATTTTGTGCCGCCGCGGGCATGCTTCTTCAAAATCTCACATGGCGAAAATTTCTCTTCGCTTTGCGCCAGCGTTTCGAGTTCATCGACGACTTTCTTCAATCCAAAATGCTCCGCGAAACGCAACGGCCCGCCACGGAACGGCGCGAAACCGGTTCCCAAAATCATTCCGTAGTCCGCGTCCTCGGGCGAATCGACGACTTTCTCTTCCACACAACGCGCGGCCTCATTCACCATCAGGAAGACAAGCCTCAACGCCAGGTCATCCCGAGCGGAGTCGAGGGATCCCGCAGAGTCACTTTTAGATTTTGCCACGGGGTTCCTCGACTCCGCTTCGCTTCGCTCGGAATGACGGGCGCTTTTACGCCACTCTACGAGCGACTCGTTAGGCGTCTGTCTCTTGCCCTCGTATTTGTAAAAACCGGCACCCGTTTTTCGCCCAAGCAGCTGTCCGTCGCGCAACCAAAGCAGAACAGCCGGAACGTGATCGCGGCGTCGATAAGCTTTTTCAAGTGTGTTGCCAATATCAACGACAATATCGACGCCAATTTCATCGATTAACCGAAGCGGTCCCATGGGCATGCCCCATTGCACAAGCGCGCTGTCGATCTTCTCTGCTTCGACGCCAGCTTCGAAGAGCTCAGCGGCATCGAGCAAATAAGGGAACAAAACGCGGTTGACCAGAAAACCCGGACTGTCGCGCACAATCACTGGCAGCTTTCCGATTTGTCGCACAAATGCCAGGCCTCGCTCGCGCGTCTCCTCTGATGTTTCCTTGGCAATAACAACTTCCACCAGTTTCATCCGGCTCACCGGATTAAAAAAATGCAGCCCGATGACGTGCTCGGGCGAGACCGTCACGTCCGCGAGCTCGCTAACTGGAAGCGCCGAAGTATTTGTGGCGATGATGGTTTTCGGCCCCGCTTCCATCGCCAGCTCGCGAAAAACTTCTTTCTTGATGCTCAACTTTTCCGATGCGGCTTCGATCACGAACCGCACATCGCGCAACTCCATGGGAGCGGTCGAGCCACAAATCCGGGCGCGACCTTCTTTTGCCTGTTCCTCTGTCATCAAGCCGCGCTTGACCGCGTCGCCGTAGATTTTTTCAATGTTCGCCAAACCGCGATCGATCTGTTCGCGCGCGATGTCGCGCAGGATCACTGTAACGCCACGAGAGCTTAACCATTGCGCGATGCCCGAGCCCATCACCCCGGCGCCTATCACGGCGGCGTGTATTACTTTTTCCGGGGGCGTTTGCGAACCCCCTTTCTTGTATTTTTCCGCCAGGAAGAAATTGCGGATCAGGTTTTGTGTGGCTTTCGTTTTGCCAAGCTCAACAATCGCGTCCAGCTCCATCCGAAACGACTCTTCAGGCGATATGCTCGATGTTCGATTAATAATTTCCAGCGCGCGCGAGGGCGCCGCATTGCCACGTGTTTTACCCTCACCGCCGGCTACGCCGCCCGCCTCTCGCTGGCCAGGGAGAGGCGGACGCGAAGCGCCAAGTGAGGGTCGCTTTCCTTCCGTAAGTTTTTTTCTTGCCCGATCGAAAAGCTGATCGCGCGGCGAAATTTCATCGATCAGCCCGAGCTTCAAAGCCTCCTGTGCGGAATAAAGTTTTCCTTTCAAAATCACTTCGGCAGCTTTTTCGGCGCCGATCACGCGCGGCAGGCGCGTGCAACCGCCCCAGGCGGGAATTAGACCAAGCGTTGTCTCGGGCAGACCAATCCGCGTCGCCGGATCATCAGTTGCGACACGATAATCACAGGCAAGCGCGACTTCGTAACCGCCGCCGGCAGACGCACCGTGAATCGCAGCGACCGATGGGATTTTTAATCCAGCCAGCCGATTGAAGGCCTGCTGGCCTTTGGCAATGAACGCGCGCATTCCACTGGTTTGTGCCTGTTGCAACAGTGCCTTCAAATCCGCGCCTGCGACGAAGATCGATTTCTTGGCCGACGCGACGATCAATCCGCGCAATGAAACGTCATTCTCAACGAAAGCGAGATGTTCATTCAGTTCATCGAGCGTGGCAGCGTCGAAAATGTTCGCGCCCGAATCGGGGCGATCGAAGATAAGCGTACAGATGTGATCGCCACCAATCTCGCGCCGAATCATTGAGGCCATAGCAACTGCTGGCATTACCTTAATTTTGGAGCGTTTCGGGTAAATGCCAAGTCGAACCGGATTGGAGTAATGGAGGGGACGAATGGGACGGGTCGGACAGATGAGATCGATATTAATCCATTACTCCACTACTCCATTGCATTGCGTGCCCTCATTGCGAGTGGTAGAAACGCGGCGTGGTTGGCAAAATTTTAGAACCCGAAATCAGGAGCTTGATCGACGCCCGCAATTTCGCGGCGTTGCGCGAGCTATTTCGTGAGTGGCCGCCGGCCGATGTTGCCGAAGTCATCCTTGATTTGCCGGACGACGAACAGGTAATCATCTTTCGCGTTCTGCCGCACGCGCTGGCGGCCGATGTTTTCGAATATCTTGATTTTGACGCGCAACAGAAACTGCTGCACGCAATGGCTCACGAACAGGTTGCGGCGATCCTGAATGAAATGTCACCGGACGATCGTACGGCGCTGCTGGAGGAAATGCCAAGCGCCGCCTCCCGGCAGCTGATCCGATTACTCACGCCGGAGGAGCGTCGCGTCGCCACCGCGCTACTCGGCTACCCGGAAGACAGCGTGGGCCGGTTGATGACACCGGACTTTATCGCCGTGAAGGAAGATTGGACCGTGCAACAGGTGCTTGATTACATCCGCGAATACGGACGGGACAGCGAGACGCTCAACGTCATCTATGTCGTCGACGACCGTGGCAAATTGATCGACGACATCCGGATGCGGGAGTTTCTACTGAAACCGCCCACCTCAGCCGTCCGGGATTTGATGCAAAAAACTTTTGTGGCCTTGAATGTGACCGATTCACAGCAAGACGCGCTCAACAGGTTTCGGAAGTATGACCGCACGGCGCTGCCGGTGGTTGACTCGAGCGGGGTGGTTCTCGGCATTGTGACCATCGACGATATGCTCGACGTCGCCGAAGCAGAAGCGACCGAAGACATTCAGAAATTCGGCGGCATGGAGGCGCTGGACGAACCGTACATGCGCAT
>QHMS01000233.1 GCA_003217895.1 Verrucomicrobiota bacterium | reverse complement strand
AAACGGAATCGGCCACGCTCGTCGTTCGAAGTGGAGATGGCGATCTGTCCGCCTGGCGGGCTGAATTTTACGGCATTGTTGATCAAGTTCCAAAAGACCTGCTGAAGCCGGATGCACTCAGCCAAAATGTAGTGTTCTTTCGCGTGCAATCTGGTCGATAGCTTCAACTTCTTCGCCGCGATAGCGGAACTCGCGGTTTCAATTGCGTTGCGAATGACGAGGTGCGCGTCGCAACTTTCCAGATCGAGGTGAAGCTTCCCCCGGGTGATCCGGGTAAGATCGAGAAGATCGTCAATCAGTCGTGCCTGCAATTTCACGTTACGTTTTATTAATTGTACGTCTTCGGCGAACTCAGGCGGAAGTTTTGCCGCGTTGTCCTCCAGATAAGTCGCTGCCGCCAGGGCAGGTGTCAGCGGCGTGCGCAGCTCGTGGCTAAGCGCCGCGAGAAAGTCATCCTTGGCCTTGCTTGCCTTCTGGGCCGCCATTTTTTCTGCTTCAAGTTCTCGGCTGCGAATCTGATCAGTAATATCGCGCGTGACTTTGGAATATCCGCGAATGTTGCCGTCGGCGTCCCGCAGCGCCGTTAACACCACTTCGGCTTCAAAAGTAGATCCATCCTTGCGGATGCGCAGCCCCTGGTCACGAATGCGTCCGCGGCGCGCAGCCTCGCGCAAATTCCGCTGGGGCTTGTCCGCCGCAACGTCCTCTGCCGTATAGAAGCAGGCAAAGTTCTTGCCGACGATTTCGGCCGCCGTGTATCCTTTGATTTTCTCTGCGCCTCTATTCCAGGTCACCACGTTGCCGCTCGGATCGAGCATGTAGAGCGCGTATTCTTCGACGCTATCCACAAGAATGTGGAACTGTTCGGCTGTGTCGCGCAATGCGGAATCAGTGGATTTACGATCAGCCATCGCTCCAAGGCGGTTTTGCATGAGATTCGGAGCCCCGCCGCCATTTGGTTCTTCGGCGACGCAATTTAAATCAAGAAAAATGAAGAATTGCGCCTGATCAGGAGTCAAATGTCCGCGCGATCGAGAATTGATTTAAGCACCTTTTTCGCTTCGAAAAATTCGCGGGCAACGTCGTAGGCAGCTCGGGAATGTTTCGGGTAATCGGCGTTGATTCTTTTCACGGCCTCGGCGATTTCATCCAATGATCGAAAGGACAAGAGGCCTGCTTTCCCGCCATAAATTTTGGTGAAGCCAGTTTCCTGAATGATGACTGGCCGTCCTGCCGCCAGATAACAGGCGCTCCGGTCGCTGAACCAGCCGGTGTTGAGCCGGACGTACTGGTCCTTGGCGACGGTCAACTCGCCTTTGGAACGCTGGATGTAATCGCGGTAAACCCAGTAATCGACGCTCATTTGCAGCGGGCAACGGAGGCGCCAGCCATTTCGTGCAAATTTTCTGCGCGTCGCGGTGTGCTCGATGTTCGTCGCCAGCTCAAATGTTTCGCCTGATTTTTTTGGCGCGGAGATGAACCGAAGAAATTCGCGTGACTTGCTCCAAAGGTATTTCCGTCCGCGCCACCAAATATCTTTCAACCCACTCGTGGACCAGTTGGCTACTGAAGTAAAAACTGCAGCGTCAGAAGGAGATCGCTTTGTTCTCCACAAATCGGTCACCACCGGTTGCCGCGTAGGGAGCCATTTGAATCCGTGCGTCGGAACCGGAAAACTTTTCGTCCCGACATTTTCGCCAAATGTGAAAAGCGCGCGATGCCGTCGCAGATATTCGACGGTCGATTTTACGCCCTTGTCGATCTTGATTTGCTCGACGCCAGGGTCGCTCTCGACGTAAAGGATGCGATCGGAAACCAGTAAATCGTCATTGAATTCCTGTGTCCCGCAAACGTTCAGGATCGCGTCGGCCTCGCGATAGAGTTGACGAATTTTTTTCAGCGGCAGACCTGCAGTTGGATTGCCCGGCAAATAACGCGCGCAATAAGCCCAGCGATTTTTGAAGTCAAAGTCGCGCGCCAGGCGGGCGAGAACTTTTGCTGCGTAATCGAATTCGTCGGTGACTTCGAACGTTTCCGGATTGTACGGCAGGCGCGCTGAATCCTCGATGAAGAAAACGTCGTGCCCAAGACGTTGCAGGCCCACGATGTAATGAATGTGTTGCCAAATCACACCCGCGATGGGCATCGAGCCCATAAAACCCATGACGACGATACGCTTGCGTTTCATTTTGAAACCACGAAGGACACGAAGAGCACGAAGAATTACAAGACGAACCGCTTGATGCCGGTCTGCAGCCTTGTGACATTGAAATTGACAAGCAACCGAATGGGAACGTTAGCGAGTCGCATGTATGTAAGGATTTGCGCCTGGTGGATTGGAAGAAGCGCCTCAACGCTTTTGATCTCCACGATCAGTTCACCACGCACTAGCAAGTCGATGCGATAGCCGCAATCGAGGAGGATATTTTTGTAACGCACAGGCAGCGGCAGCTCCATCTGAAATAGGATCCCGGCATGCGATAGCTCGCACGCCAAGCACTGACGGTACGTTGATTCGAGTAAACCCGGTCCGAGGTTGCGGTGCACTTCGATCGCGCATCCAATTACACTGCGCGATAACTCATCAAATTCCATCTTCGTGTCCTCCGTGGTCTTCGTGGTGCTAGAACTTCTTCACTATGACCGCGGGATTTCCGGCGACGACGGTATTTGGTTCGACGCTCTTGGTTACCACTGAGCCCGCGGCTACGACTGAGTTTTCGCCGATGGTGACGCCTTTCAAGATCACCGCATTCATGCCGATCCAGACGTTGTCCGCAATTTTGACCGGAGCGGTCTTCAGTCTGGGGCGGGCTGGTCGGTTTCTGAAATACGGCGCCAGCGCTTGCGCATCGATCAGGCGTTGCGCCGGCTCGAGCGGATGAAAATCGGAGTCGGCGATACCGACGTTCCATGAAACGAGACAATACGATCCGATCTCGATCTTTTCCTCCGCCATGATGAGCGCACCATTGAGCAGCGTGAAATCGCCGATTGTGCAATGGCCATCCTCGCCGATCGCAAACGAACAACCCGCGTAACATGAAACGTGTTTGCCGATAATTACCGCGTGCGGTTTTTTGCTGCGAAGCTTCCGGAAGATTTGCGCGGTCTCGCAATAAAATCCCTCCCCAAACTCGACATTTGCCGGGATCGGCTCCTGCCACCAATCGCTTTCGACGTGTCGGTCTTCTCTAACGTTGCTCATGAAGGAAAATGTCCCGAGCTATAAAGTTTCGCGTAAACACCTCCGCGCGCGATCAGGTCCGGGCCGCGGCCTTGTTCTATGACCCGTCCGTGGTCGAGCACGATGATTTGATGCAGGTTGTGAATGGTGGCCAGCCGATGGGTTGCAATCAAAGTTGTCCGGCCCCGCATTAATTCTTTGATTGTCTCCATAATCGCAGATTCGGTGGCCGGATCGAGCGCAGAAGTCGGTTCGTCAAGCAACAGGATGGGCGCATTTTTCAGAAATGCCCGCGCGATTCCTATGCGCTGCCGTTGACCAACGCTCAGATGTCCGCCCCTCTCGCCGACAAGGCTGTCGTACCCCTGAGGCATCTCCCGGATGAACTCGTCGGCCTGCGCGCGGCGTGCCGCTTCAATGATTTCTTCTTCCGTCGCATCCGGTTGGCCATAGGCGATATTTTCGCGAACCGTAGTCGAGAACAGCAACGTGTCTTGCAGCACGATCGCGATCTGTGCCCGCAAAGTTTTCTTAGTGATCTGGCGAATTTCGCGGCCATCAAGTGCGATCGAACCCGCTGTCGGATCATAAAAACGTGGCACGAGACTGAGCAGTGTGCTCTTGCCGGCTCCAGTGCCGCCCGCCAGTCCAACGATTTGATTCGGTTCGATGCGCAGATCGATATCACGCAATACATATCGCTCGGCGGCGTAGCCAAAGCTTACGGCTTGAAATGCGATTGCGCCTTTAGCCGATGAAATGGCGATCGCTTTGGGTGAATCAACCACGTCGTCCTGCCGGTCCAAAACTTCGAAGCAGCGCTTCGCGCCGGCAGTGGCGCCTTCCATTGCCCATGCGGTATAGGTGAGGGACTCCAGCGGTTGGTAAAGCATCAGCAGATACGCGCTGAAAATCAAAAGCGAGCCCAGTGTGAGCGTACCTGCCAGAACATGGAGGGTGCCGATGTAATACATGACTGCCGTGCCGACCACCATCAGCGTGCTGATTACGAGTGCGCTGTTCACGTTGGTCAGAGTCAGCCGCAGGTTGGCTTGCAAACTCTGGCGGGCTTGCTGCTGAAATTGCCGCACTTCAAAATCCTCGCGCCCGAACGCGTGCACCATGCGGATCGAGCTCAGGCCTTCCTGCGCTTGAGCGAGAACGGCGCTCTCCTGTTCTTGAATGGAGGTCGATTGGCGGCGAATCCGATGGGCAAAAAGATAGATGGCGCCCACAACCAATGGAACAATCCCAAGCGAGACGAGCGTAAGCTGCCAGTCCAGTCGCAGCATGATGACGAAAGTTCCGATCAACGTGATGACCGCCCCGAAGATGTTGGTGAATCCCTTATTGTAGATTGTCTGAATCGACTGCGAATCGTACGCCACGCGGAAACTGGAATCGCTCGAGCGCCGCGCGTCGTGGTATTTCAGCGAGAGCGACTGCAGATACGAGTACAAGTCGGTGCGCAACTTGAGTAGCGCTTGTAGTCCAATTTTTACGAACAGATAATTTGTGCTCCAATTGATGATTCCCCAGAGAAACTGGATACCGATCAGCGCCAGACACAGCAAGAGAAGCCACATGCGCCAGTCGGTCCGTATCGTTGGCCCTGCGCGCAGAAAATCGTCAACGATGATCTTGAATGGCCACGGCTTAAGCAGGTTCAGGCCTATGCCAATAAGCGCCAGGCACAATCCGAAAATCGTTTGCCACAGAAATGGCCGGTAGTAGCCGAGAACGCGCCGGTAGATCGACATTTTGGAATTTCGGATTGCGGATTTTAGTTTTTGGACTGAACTAGGGCGAAACTTATTCCGGCCAGATATCGAGAGATTCCTCGACTTCGCTCGGAATGACAACATGCATCATCTTATTCAAGTCTGGTTTCAGTTGGTTGAGCAATGGGGCTACTTCGGAATCATTCTGCTAATGGCTATGGAGAGTTCGATCTTCCCAGTGCCCAGCGAAATCGTCATTCCGCCAGCGGCGTTCCTTGCTACAGAAGGAAAACTGAACATGTACGGTGTTATCGCTGCGGGCACCTTCGGTTCCTGGCTTGGCGCGGCAATAACGTATTGGGTTGCATTGTGGCTTGGACGTATCTTCATCGCCCAGTGGGGACGCTATTTTCTTGTCAGCGAGCGAAAACTTGAGCGGGCTGAAAGATGGCTCCGCCGCTACGAAGCGGGCGGCATTTTCTTTGCGCGACTGCTCCCAGTTATTCGCCATCTGATTTCTATCCCAGCCGGAATCATACGGATGAACTTTGCAACATTCAGCGTCATGACGTTGGCTGGATCGGCGACTTGGTGCTCCGTACTCGCCTGGTTCGGCCAGCAAGTGCTGACGCGACCAATGATTGAGTCGAAGGATGCGACGGCTTTGATTAAAGCAGTGAAGGACAGCGGTAATTTTCACACCATCGTGATCGCCTGTGTCGCCGTCACTTGTCTTTATCTGCTGGTTGTGAGTTTGACTGGTAAAAAGGGAAGTGCCTGATGAAGCCGCGTCTGCGCGAAAAGGCTCCATAGACAATCCGTGCGCTGTCCTCAGCGCATCCAGGTCGGCCGCATGCCCGGAAATCCGCTGAGACAGCGGACTCTACAACGCGCAAAACTTTCGTGTTTAAAAATTGAACAAAAGTGTCGCCGAGCGGTCAGAGCTAAGGTCAACAGATATGAATAACTGCATCGGACTTATGGATGAGATATTCGCAGTCGGGAGTGGCACGGGAATTGCCTATAGAAAAAACGGACACAAGATGAAACGAAATCAGCAAATTTTAAAGCGACGCACAAGGTTTTCTCTGGGTGATCTGATCCTGGCGGTCAGTTCCTGCACCAACAGCAACACAGAGACGGTAGCCGCGGTGGCGGATCTTCTCGCCAGCGGCAAGGTGCGTGTGCATGACAACGGGCGTTTCCTGCGCGCCCGCGTTTGCTAACACTGGCGGCGCTAAACAGTTTTCAACGCTCGCTCCGGTGATTTCTCCCTGAGCGATTTTGTTTCCGGATCTCATTAACGCTTCGCTTCAGCGAGGTGGCTTCGATAAGGATCAAAATCAAAACCGCTTCAGCGGTTTTTAATCCTGCGATCTTCTGAAAAACCGCTAAAGCGGTTCAAAGCACATTGCCCGCTCCGCACAGCGCTAAAGCGCGGTGTTAATGAAACAAAACGCTTTTCGCGTAACTCGGTCGCTTTTATCTTAATGTAGTGATTGACCGTTATTCCCGGCCAGCCATGAGCCAAATCTGGTCGGACGAACGCAAGTTCCAGATTTGGCTGGAGATCGAAGTGCTCTCCTGCGAAGCGATGGCGGAGCTGTGCCAGATCCCAAAAGAAGACGCTGCGGAAATTCGGAAGCGAGCGCGATTTTCGGTTCCGAAAATCTTGGAAATTGAAAAGCAAACGAACCACGACGTCATCGCTTTTCTGGAAAACGTCGCCGAATCGATCGGTCCGGCATCGCGCTGGATTCACCAGGGACTCACTTCATCAGATATTTTGGATACGACCCTCGCCGTGCAGCTGAACGAGTCATGCCAAATTCTCCTCGACGATTTGAATTCCCTGCGAGCGGAAATCGCGAAGCAGGCGCGCCGGTTCAAAATGACGCCGATGATTGGCCGCAGTCACGGCGTGCACGCGGAGCCGATTACATTCGGGCTGAAGCTCGCGCTGATGTATGATGAATTCGGCCGGGCGGAAGAACGCCTGACACAGACGCGCGAGCGCATCCGCGTCGGCAAAATAAGCGGAGCGGTGGGCACGCATGCGCACATCGATCCAAAAATTGAGCGCGCGGTTTGCGAAAAGCTCGGACTAAAACCGGCAACACTCTCGACTCAGATCGTGCAGCGTGATCGTCATGCCGAATTCATGGCGACGCTCGCTGTCATCGCCTCCAGTATCGATCGTTGGGCAACAGAGTTTCGGCATCTGCAGCGCACCGAGGTTCTGGAAGTAGAAGAATTTTTCAGCGAAGGCCAGAAAGGCAGTTCCGCCATGCCGCACAAACGCAATCCAATCACAAGCGAGCGCTTAAGCGGTTTGGCGCGAGTCATTCGCGGGAACGCAGTCGTAGCGTTGGAGAACGTGGCGCTCTGGCACGAGCGCGACATCAGTCATTCGAGTGCCGAGCGAATCATTCTGCCTGACTCCTGCATCCTGCTCGACTACATGCTCGCGAAGTTGCGAGACATTGTCGAAAACTTGCAGGTCTATCCCGAGCGAATGGCGCAAAACCTTGCGCTGACGAATGGCCTCTATTTCAGCCAATCGATCCTGCTCGCTCT
>QHMS01000341.1 GCA_003217895.1 Verrucomicrobiota bacterium | reverse complement strand
CTCGTGAACAACCATTCCTTTGCGGAACGCCGTCGCGTTCTCAAGCCAGGCGGCATCTGCGTATTGGCCGGGATCGGTGGTTCAGGAATTCACGAAGAGACGTTGTCGCGCGTAGTCGGCGTGTTCACCGCCTCGTTTCGTTCGAGGTTTGTCCGCGAAAAGTTTGTGACCTTTGGCGTAAGCTTTAGCACGAAGGACCTCGGCATTCTTCGGGATCTGGCAGAAAGCGGAAAGGTCGTGCCCGCTGTCACCAAAACTTATTCGCTTACTGAAACGTCTGCAGCTTACAAATATCTCCAAACCGGACATGCCCGTGGGAAACTTGTAATCACTATGGATTAAACTATGGACAGCATCGATCCGCCAAAGAACGGATTCGCCGTGGCGAACAATTCACAACGTACCGCGGCAAAAGTCGCAGGAATCGCCGGGCTGCTCGCGTTCGTCCTGGTCGTCTTCGGCAATTACGTTTTGCTCGGCCCGCTCGTCATACCACGCAACGCCGTTGACACCGCGCGCAACATTCTCGCGCACCAAACGCAATTCCGGTTCGCCGCCGTTTGCTTTTTAACCTACGCCGTCGGCGTTGTTGTTCTGCTCAGCGCACTTTATGTGATCCTTGCGCCGGTCAATCGCGGACTGGCGCTCGCCGGCGCCTTGTTTCGGCTCGTCTTCGCGATGTTGTGGCTGATTGCGCCGCTCAACAGTCTGGCCGCTCTTCGACTCCTCGGCGATACGCCGTATTTGAAAATTTTCGAACCGGACCGCCTCCAAGCGCTCGCGCGGGTCCAAATCGCCGGAAGTTTTGATGATTATTACGTAGGTCTGCCATTCTTCGGGCTGGCTGCCACTGTTTGTGCCTGGCTCTGGCTCAAGTCGCGATACATCCCGCGCGGATTGTCGATCTTCGGCGTCATCGCTTCGGCTTGGTGCGTCTTCTGCGCGTTCGTCTATCTCATTTTTCCGCAGTTCAACAAGATCGTTAACGACTACATCTTCGACAGTCCAATGGCTCTGTTTGAGTTAATCGTGAGCATTTGGCTTTTGTTTAAAGGATTGAAGCCGACTGAATCCGATCAAATGCGAGCTGGTGTCGCCTGACCTTTTCATTCATGATGGCCAACCGCAGCTAACAAAAATTCCGCTATGAAACGAATATTCAAATGGCTGTTCCGCATCGTTCTCATCTTGTTGATCGTCGCCTTCCTATTTGTGTTTATCGCTTACTGGCGATCGACCAACGACTGCAACCGCCTTGGCACCGCACCACAAAATCCAATGAAAGCCATCGTCTATTGCGACTACGGTTTGGGCAATGTTCGACTCGACCAAATTGAAAAGCCCGTCCCGAAAGACGACGAGGTGCTCGTCCGAGTTCGCGCGGCTTCGGTCAATCCGTATGACTGGCATTTTGTCGAAGGCACGCCTTACGTCATGCGCGCAATGGGCGTAGGCCTGCGTAAACCGAAGGATATCCGACTCGGAGTTGATTTCGCCGGAACGGTCGAGGCTGTCGGCAAAAACGTAACGCAGTTCAAACCAGGCGATGAAGTTTTTGGGGGCCGCGGCGGCGCGTTTGCCGAGTATGTTTGTCGTCGCGCTACCGGGGCGATCGCGCTCATAACGGCGCGTCAGGTGGTGTCGGCACGTTCGCGGTGCAAATCGCCAAATCGTACGGCGCCGATGTGACCGGCGTTTGCAGCACGCGCAATATCGAGCTGGTGCAATCGCTAGGTGCGGATCACGTGATCGATTATACCAAGGAGGATTTCACCAAGGGCGACCAAAAGTACGACGTGATTCTCGACAACGTCGCGAACCATTCATTATCCGAATGCCGGCGCGTGTTAACGCCAAATGGCATTTACGTTATGATCGGCGGCGGCGGCGCGAACGAGCAAGGCTTCCTTGGAGCGCTTGGTAAAGCGCTGAACGCCGCACTGTATTCGCGTTTCGTTAAACAGAAAATGGGCATGATGATGGCGCAGCCGAGCACCCAAGACCTCACGCTCCTCGCCGAAATGGTGCAGTCGGGAAAATTGAAGACGGTGATCGACCGAACGTATAAATCGTTGAGCGAAGTTCCAGACGCGATCCGCTATCTCGAGGAAGGCCACGCGAGAGGAAAAGTAGTTATCACAGTGGAGTGACAGGTCGCGTTTGTAATTTTTGCTGCCAACCTTTCAGGCTGCTAAAAACATTGACGCCACGTTCGATTCCGGGCTCGATGGACAGATGCCGATTACTGCCTTCAGCAATTTCACCGACGGCCTCGAGCCGAATCGAAGGAGCCGCGAACACTTCATTACTAATACCAACCTCGACGACGACCGTCTCTGGGTTCCTTATGCGAACGGTGTCTGGTTCCAGCCCTGCTGCTTCAACGTTACATCTGGAGGATTCAGCGTCGTTCTGAAAGGTCTCCCGGGCTCGATGGTGGGTACTCACTATCACGTTGGCACCGTTCATGGTTATACGATGCGCGGTCACTGGCGATACCTGGAGCATGACTGGATTGCAAAACCCGGAACATACATCTACGAACCCGCCGGCGAGGCTCATACACTCGTGATCACCGAGGACTCACCCGAGCCAATGATTACATTGTTCGTGGTTGGCGGCGGCCTCGTCTATCTGGACAAGGCGGTGAACGGTGGCTTTGCTGCATACGAGGATGGATTCACTCTTCTCGAACTAACTCGCAAGCACTATCGCGAGGCTGGTCTGGATGTAACGAAGCTGGACGCGCTCATTCGTTGAAAACGACGAGTATCCATTCAAAGCGCGAGTGGCGCTCATAGGGAAATGAGAGCGGTGCGACTCGGGCAGGTCGGAAAACCGCTCGAGCAGGCGGATATTCCAATTCCCGAGATCGGATCGTCCGACGTTTTGATTCGCGTTGCAGCTGCCGGGATCTGTCACTCGGACGCGCACTACCGCGCCGGTATTTCGCAAATT
>QHMS01000232.1 GCA_003217895.1 Verrucomicrobiota bacterium | reverse complement strand
GCCACACGACTGCCGATGCTCCGCGCCTGAAGAATCGTTACGAAGTGATCAACGTGAAGCTCGACAAGACCGGCGGGCTGACTGAAGCGCTTCGCCTGTGCGAGCGCGCACGCGAAAGCAGATTCAAATTGTTGATTGGCTGTATGGTGGGCACTTCTTTGGGAATGGCGCCCGCTCGCCTGTTGGCAAGAGCAGCGGAGTGGGTCGATCTTGACGGGCCGCTCCTCATCGCACGCGATCGCGAGCATGCACTCGCGTACACAAATGGCAGGCTAGGCTTACCATCGTCGCAACTGTGGGGCTAAACCGGGCCGCGCTACGGCTTCAGCTCAAGCATCGCTTTGCCTGATTCGATATCAGCTGGCACCGAGACGTGATCGTGAAAATCGAGCCAGCGACCGCCGGACTTTCGAAAGAGCGATGTAAATCGGACCCAGAGCTCAGATTTCTGACCGTTCTTCAATGTCCCGCTGAGTAATTCCAGCCCAGCAGCATAACCGAGATCACCGTTGGCGCCGACGTGCAGATCGCGCACTTCCACCTTCACATTGTCTGCATACTGCGACAAGAATTGCAGATAATCGGTGCGATATTCGACCTTGCCTACGTATTGAAGCGGCGGCACTACATCGTAGGCGATTACGTCATCGGCGTAGAGAGCCATGATCGCGTCAACGTCCTTCGCGGCGAATGCTTTCGCCCATCGGTCTAACCAGCCGCGAATTTCCTTCACTGAAACATCCTCTCCGTTTGCCGGCGCTGCATCCTTGGTCTGTGCGCTTGCAGTGACTGACGCAAGCGCGATCAAAATGAAAATAAGTAACACCAATGATTTCATATTATTGATTCGTTCTAGCGACAACGAACCGTTGGTATCTAATTGGGTCTAAACGCCGTCCTGTTTGCTTTCCGGCGGTTGCTGAGGCGATTCAGACGCGGAATGTTGATCGTCGCTAGACGTGGTTGTCGTACTCGCCTCAGCGGCTCTCTTCGCGGCCCACCTGGCTTTCATCCCAGCTGCAAGTTGCGCACGGCGTTCCGGTGAGAGATTCAGTTTTCTTTTCGCTTTCCTGGCACGCGGTTTCTTCGGTTCGGCCTTTTGCGCTGTAGACTTCTTCTCGACTCGCACAGAAGGTTTGCCCGCCGGACGAGCCGCAGTAGCGCGGGCAGCCGATTTCCGCGCGGCTTTCATAGCCTTTGCCGCCTCAGCCTGCTGGAGTTTCTGTTTTAGCTTGGCCAGCTTTTTAGGGCCCTCTTGCAAACGTTTCTCAAGTCGCTGGATTTTTTTCCTTAAATTTTTCAACTTCATTATGGTCCTCCTCCTCGCAACCGAAGGCGAATTAACGATTCGATTTCGAGTTAATGGCAAAATCGCATTGTTGTCACGCTCTTATCACAACGAAAACTCTGCATCTGCCCGTTCGTCGATGCATCACGCGCAGCCGAGGTCGGAAGCGCGCGCCCTTTTTTTACCAATCAGTCGGGATCGACGCAGTCAGAACCTCAGGCCCGTTCTTTGTTACCAGCACGTTATCTTCGATGCGAACGCCGCCGCAGCCGATGTAGTGATCGACTCGATCCCAGTTTACGCTTTGTCGATACTGTCGGCGTCGTTTCGCATCGTTGAGGATGGCAGGGATGAAATACAAGCCCGGCTCAACAGTTGTGACGTAGCCGACAGCAAGCGGCAGGTCCATACGCAGATTTCGCAATGCCGGGGTTTCATCCTTCTGGCGCCCTGGGTGCCGGCCGCTCGCATCGCGGACGCCAAGCCCGACGAGGTGGCCTAGCCCATGCGGAAAAAACAAGGTGTGCGCGCCCTGCTCCACCAGTGACTCGGCATTGCCGTTCATCAACTTGAGCTCAATCAATCCGTCGGTCATTTCTATTGCTGCTTTCAAATGAAGCTCTTTCCATTCGGCGCTCGGTACGCAACGGGATATAGAATTGCGTTCGGCTTCCAGGACGAGATTGAACAGGTCACGTTGAAAATGTGTGGGTTTGCGTCCCGCAACGAACGTGCGTGTCACATCGATGACGTAGCGATCCACCCGCGCACCGGCGTCGATCAACACAAACTCCCCGCGCCGGATTTTTCGTGGCGACGGCGAAAAATGCATTACAGCTGCATTGGGCCCTGAGCCCACAATCGTTGAATAACCAACACCGTCGGCGTCATTGCGGAAGAATTCGGCTTCGAGCTCAGCCTGCAACGCACGCTCGCTGACACCCGCTCGAATGTGTCGCCGAATTGCCGAAAAGCCCTTGGCAGTCGCGGCTGCCGCGCGTCGAAGCAGACTTAGCTCAACCTCATCCTTTGCGCGTCGCACATGTGTAAATTGTTCGCGCGTGCGCGCTACGTCGCTTTCATCAGATCGCACTCCGCGTAACGGTGCGCCCAGATTGATGATCGGGCGCCCGCGGCGAGCTCCAAGCCAGGGCTCCAATCTCGGAAGCGATGTGCCGGCTAGTTGTGTTCGTCCCTCCCACATCTTTTCGGCCTCGGTCACACCCGGGACGAAAGAGACCCAACGCTTCGAAGAGCGTTGTCGTGGATCGAACGCCAGAACTCCGCCCGGCGAATCGATCCCGGTCAGATAATAGTACTCCGGATGCGCGTAGAATGGGTATGTCTGGTCGGTCCCTTCGGGAAGCGGAATGGGGTCTCCCGCGCCTATGAGAAGGATTTCATCGCGGAGTCCTATCGCTTCCGCAACACGCCTCCGGCGTTCGGCGAGATGTTTCAGTTCTTTAGTGTTGTGAATTTTCATTGCTGAATTACAGCCTTTACGGTTCGTTTGGCAGAATTTCGCGATTCGGAAAATGTATTGTTTGTCTGATGAGCGAACAATCTCAATGACACGATTCACCGAGGAGGAGAGAAAACTTTGCCATTAGCGCTCGTTACTCACTTAATCGAGTCGGGAGTTCATCAGAATTTCCGAATTTCTTCCACTTGAATCTGCGCGAATCCATCGCGCGCAGTTTCCTTTCCTTTGACTGTGACGATCTTCGCGGCGTAATCCGCAAGCTCGGCATTCACGTGGGCGCCGAAACCCGTCAACAAATAAACTTTTCCGTCTTCCGCTTTTATTCCGACCGGCAAGCCGTCTCTAATGCAGTCGCCTGCGCAGGAAGCATGTTCGGGACCGCTCAGGTTATAGGCGACGTAACAAGTGAGATCGAGCACTTCACCTTTCACTACGACTTCTCGGCCCCGGATAAGGCGATGCCCGTCGCGCTGCCAAAATTTCATCGAAAGGGCGGTAATGGTCGCTGAGATAATTATCGCCGCAGCAAGTTTCAATATTTGCGTCCAGTCCCGGCGGAATAGGATCGGCTGATTGTCGATAGTTTTCTCAGCAAGATCGCCAGGAGGTTCAGCTTCACGAAGTTTCGACCGGATTACACCGTAATGACTGACCTGCTCGCGCAACCACTCTGCAAGTTCTGGATTGCGGTGCGCGTACGCTAACGCTTCACGCAATTCCGGATCCGCGTCGTCAATGGGGCCGCGATAAAGCAACAATTTTTCTTTGGCTTCGCTCGTGTTCATTTCTATGCGGGGGTGCATGGTTTGGTTTCACCTAATAGTTGAAGAAGCTTGATCTTCGCGCGCGCAATTCGCGATTGCACCGTCCCGAGCGGGATCGCAAGCACGTCACCAATCTGCTTGTAAGACAGATCTTCGAGGTAGTACAGCACGAGCGGGGCGCGGTAACCTTCGTCAATCTCGCCAAGAGCATCTAACAATGTTTGCGCGTCTATCCGGTTGACCACATCGGCAGATACGTGCGGAAAATTTTGTGCGCTCTCATCGATTGGCTCATGCGTAACGCCTTTTCGACGACGGCAGATTTTGAGAAATTCCCGGTGCAATGTTGTAAAAAGCCAGCTTTTGACGCTCGTGGGATTTCTAAGTTGATGTCTTTTGTTCGCCCAGATGTAAAAAGTCTCCTGAGTAAGGTCGGTAGCATCGCCCTCGCTTCCGGTAAGACTGAAACCGAATCGGTAGAGATCGCGGTAGTAAAGTTTTACCAAATTTTCAAATTCCGGGTCCGCGGACATGGCGCAGTTATCCCAAGATAAGAGTCCTCAAGCCGGCGTTTGTTCCCGCAAATAGCGCAAAACTGCAGACGGCGTCATCGGTGCGTGCGTGATCAGGTCTCAAAATCTTTTCGATCGGCGGGAACAATCAGGATTCTGGTGCATCTCATCAATGACTAAGAGCGCAAAATGTTATCAATTAGCAGAACGAGTCGCGCAATTCTGGGCGCGGTCGCAACAACAAGCGCGCTGGCGTTCGTGTTTTGGAACCCGGCTGCGCAGAGTGCTGATCCGAGAAGGGACATGATCAAGTCGCTTGCATCCTCGGGCCCCAATTCTTCGTTGGGAGATCAGGCGCAAGTATTTGACCGCTTCGTGGGGACATGGGACTGCGACTATAGCTTCCACCTCGATGATGGCAGCGTTCGACATAAAAAAGGCGAATTGTTGGTGGGCTGGATTCTTGATGGTCGCGCGGTGCAGGACATCTTTCTCACCTACCCGTCAGAGGGGGAGAAGGACCGTCGCATAGGGACAACGATCCGCTTCTTCGATACTGCTCTTAAACAGTGGCGCATAGTCTTCATAAGCCCGCAGTTCAACTACGTCGTGACTGTTCAGGGAGGGTCTATAGGTGACCGTATCGTGCTTCGCGGCGTAGATGCCGACGGCGCTCCAATCCGTTGGTCTTTCAATAACATCGAGCCGGCCTCCTTCGTCTGGCGCGGCGAGAAAAGTCATGACGGCGGAAAAACTTGGAAGCTTGAAGAGGAACACCATATGAAACGGCGCACGGGTTGATACGAACGGACCCCGCACTTCCAACGAAGGCCGGGGGTCCGAACCAAATTCGCAATGAATCGTAAACCATATTGGAGGCAAGCATGAAACGGACATTGTTGTTTGGATTGGTCGGTATGATCACTCTTATTGGAGCGTCGCCTTCGCAGACGGCGGACAAAACAAAGAGTGAGCAAGCGTTCGACCGTCTCACGTCGCTCAAAGGCGAGTGGAATGGAGAACCCGATGGTGTTAAGACCACTTTGATTTACACGGTGACAGCCGACGGCAGTGTCTTGATGGAACAGTGTCGACCCGAGGGCGGGCCGGAAATGATTACCATGTTCACAGTGGACGGTGATCACCTGATCGCCACCCACTATTGCGCTGCGAAGAACCAGCCACAGATGGTCACGTCCGCCATTACCGATGCGCAGAAGCCTTTAGCGTTTTCACTTGCCCGCATCACGGGACTGAAATCTCCAGACGATTTTCACAATACCGGCATTACGGTGATCCAGAAAGACAACGATCATTTGACTCAAGAATGGACCTATCAGTTCAAGGGCAAAAACGGCACCAACACTTTTCACTTCACGCGAACAGGGTAGAGCCAAACACGCTGTCCACGATCTATCTATTTCAATAGACTGAAGAACAACCTCCAACAATCGGCGAGAAGTTGTCCCGCCGACACGAGTGAAGAGCTGAAGAGATGAACCAATTTCGAATCCTGCTCTCGGCAGTGCTCTTCGCCACAGTCACCTCCGGCCAGGAGGCCTCAAAGAATGGTATTCCCGCGGACATCGTCTACGCGCGCCCTGGGCAGCTCGTTGATGTCGGCGGATTTCGGCTGAATCTTTACTGCATGGGCAGTGGGTCGCCCACGGTTGTTTTCGATTCAGGATGGGGCGATTGGGCGCCTGCATGGTCAACTGTGCAGCCACAGATTGCAAAGTGGACACGCGCCTGCAGCTATGACCGTGCCGGCACAGGTTTTAGCGACCCCGGTCCCATGCCGCGTACCAGCGTGCGAATCGCGGAGGAGCTACGCACTGCACTTCACCGTGCCGGCATGGCTGGGCCTTACATTCTGGTGGGCAGTGCCTTCGGTGGCGACAACGTGCGCACGTTTGCGTACCTGTACATGGATGAGGTTGCGGGTCTGGTGTTGGATGATGCCGATTCTGAAGACCTCGAACCGAAGGAAATGCAAGAAGTGACACATCGAGGACATGCCGGAATCCCCAAGGACATGCGCGAGTGTCAAGACGCGATTCTCGAACACAAGCCGTTGCCGGCAATCTGCGCTCAGAGGTTTTTTCGGGGTTTACCGGAAGCTGCGTGGTCTCCGGAATTGAATGCGAAAGTGTTGAAGATCGCACAGACCAAAGCTGCGATGTATGACTCTTATGCCTCGGAGATGGAACAGACGCCGGAGGACGAGACCTACCTACAACAGCACAACCGGTCGTTCGGCTCGCGGCCCATCCGCGTGCTCACTTCCGGCAACCACGGTGTCGGCCACTTGGAGAGGAAGCCTCCGGACACGCCCGAGCACCTCAAATATGAGCAGGAAACCACACGGGCCCAGGCGCGCTGGCTCGCATTGTCGTCGAACTCGAAACAGATCTTCACCCGCAATAGCTCGGAATATATCCAGTTCGATGAACCGGAGACCCTGATCAAAGCGATCCGCGAAGTGTATGACCTAACGGGAAACTCCGCAGCTCCTCACAGTTCGACGCACGCTGAGGCGCAGGCGAAAGCAGCATCCCGCGTCGCCGGTGCCGTGTTTCGCGATTGCAGCACCTGCCCGGAGATGGTCGTTCTTCCGGCTGGCAGCTTCACCATGGGCTCATCAGCGGAGGAAAAATTCTGGGCCGCGAGTCACGGTGGCAGTATGGAAGCGGTTGCTGATGAAGCTCCGCAACATCAGGTCTCATTGTCGTCATTCGCCCTGGGCAAATATGACGTCACTCGTGGCGAGTACGCGGCATTTACTCGCGACACTGGATACCCGGCCGGTGATGGTTGCGGCCGCGGCCGCGCCATCTTCAAATGGGAGAAGGATTCCAAGTTGAATTGGG
>QHMS01000231.1 GCA_003217895.1 Verrucomicrobiota bacterium | reverse complement strand
CTTCAGCGACTCCACGACCGCTTGCAGTAATTTGCCGTCAGCGTCAGGCACGTCGGCCACGCAAAAGTTTTTCTCAGCATGCGAGCGCGCCAATTCATTGGCAATTTGGGCCGCCCGGCTTTTCAGTTCTGCTTCTGCCGTCTTGGCCGTTTTCTTTTCCCATTCACGAACTTCGGCGTCGATCTTTTCAAAATGTACTGAGCGTGCGTCGATTTGTTGCAGCATTTCCGTGGTCGCTGCTTCGATCTCGAACACAGGCAACGCGGGAATGTCAGGTTTCTTGCGCTTCAGGGTTTCAAACTTCTCTTGCTGTCGGGCAGCTTCTTCCTTAGCCCAAGCCCGCGCCGCGTCACCCGCAACGGCTTCAATGCGGCGTGTTCCGGCCGCAATCGCTTCTTCGCGAACGATCCGAAATGGTCCGATTTCGCCTGTCGCTCTCACGTGCGTGCCGCCGCAGAGTTCCATCGAATAACCGTTGAGCGCACGAGGCTCTCCGCCGATCTGCAGCACGCGTACCGTGTCGCCGTATTTCTCCCCGAAAAACTGAATGATGTCTTTTCGCTGTTTCGCTTCTCCGAAAGGAATTTCTGTCCACGAAACCGGAGCGTTCTCAGCGATTTTTTGGTTCACCAATTTTTCCACATGGCGCTTTTGTTCCGGCGTAAGCGGCGCGCTCGAGAAGTCGAACGTCAATTTGTCTGGACCGACGTAGCTCCCTTTTTGCAAAGCATCGCGCGAGACCACTTCGTGCAACGCCCAGTGCAACAGATGCGTCACAGTGTGATGTCCCTCAATCAATTTGCGCCGATCAGCATCCACTGAAATGCGCACCGCCTCGCCCGGCTCCGGCGCACGCCCTTTCACAAGCGCTGCGCGATGAACAAAAACATCGCCACGCTTTTGCGTGTCGCCGATGTGCAACTGACCAATCTCCGTCCGATCGTGTCCCGGCACATGAAGCAATCCGCGATCGCCGACCTGCCCGCCCATTTCCGCGTAACAGGTCGTTCGATCGAGAACGATATTTAGCTCATTCGGCTTTTTGCCAGGCAAAACGGTGTCGATCACCGCTTCAGTCTCAAGAAAATCATAGCCGAGAAATTTTGTCGGCTCGACCTTGAGCTCGCCTTCTTCGACGCTGATTTCTTCCTTTTTTTGAGCCTTTCGTCCGCGCTCGCGCTGTTGCTCCATCAGTTTCTCAAAGCCAGCTATATCGACAGTGAGACCGCGCTCACGTGCCATGAGTTCGGTCAGATCCAGCGGAAATCCGTAGGTGTCGTAAAGTTTAAATGCAATTTCGCCGGATATCTCACGCGGAACACCTGCTTTCGTCATTTCGATGTCGAACTGCATCGCCCGATCAAAAATCGTGAGTCCTTCATCGAGAGTTTTGTTAAATGATTCTTCTTCGCGGCGGATTGTTTCTTTGATTGATTTTTGCTTCGTGCAGACTTCCGGAAAGACGTCGCCCATCGTTTTCGCCAACACATCGACGAGTTTAAAGAAGAATGGTTCGTGAAAACCGAGCGTGCGGCCATAGCGAACCGCGCGCCGCAAAATGCGGCGCGATACATAACCGCGGCCTTCGTTTGATGGAATGATTCCGTCGGCGATCGCAAATGAGAGCGCGCGGATGTGGTCGGCGACAACGCGGAAAGCCACATCGACTGCGGATTGCGGATTGCGGATTGCGGATTGACTCTGATCCGGCAGCGTGCTGGCATATTTCTTCCCGCTCAATTTTTCGATCTCATCGAAAATCGGGCGAAAAATGTCGGTCTCGTAATTCGAAATTGTACCGGAAAAATCGCTGAGATTTTTTGTACCTTGAATGATCGCGGTCACGCGTTCGAACCCCATTCCGGTATCGACGTGACGTTGAGGCAAGGGTGCGAATGCTCCATCGGGGTTCGCGTTGAATTGAATGAAAACCAGATTCCAAATCTCGATGCAGCGCGGATCGTTCTTGTTCACGAGTGCGCCACGCGTGTCGCCGTCGAGAGTAAGATCGACATGGACTTCGGAACACGGCCCGCAGGGGCCTGTATCGCCCATCATCCAGAAATTATCGGCCTTGCCGCTACTGAGAACGTGAATCTTCGGATCGAGATCGGCGTCACGAAACAAACGCGCCCAGTGCTCATACGCTTCCTGGTCGAACTCGCTCGGCTCGCCCGGTCCAGGCTTGTAAACCGTCGCATAAAGCCGTTGTGCTGGAAATTTCCAGCGCTCGACAAGTAATTCCCACGCCCACTCGATTGCTTCCTTTTTGAAATAATCGCCGAAGCTCCAGTTGCCGAGCATTTCGAAAAACGTGTGGTGGTACGTGTCAAGCCCGACATCTTCGAGGTCGTTATGTTTCCCGCCTGCACGGATGCACTTCTGTGTGTCGGCGACACGCGGTGGGTTCCACGTCGGCTTTTGTTGTCCAAGAAAAATCGGCACGAACTGGTTCATGCCGGCATTCGTGAAAAGCAAATTCGGCGCGTCGGGCAGCAGAGACGACGAAGGCACAATCGTGTGCCGTTTCTCGCGAAAGAAATCGAGGAACGATTGTCGGATCTGGGCCGAGGTCATCACTTTCTGAACAGTAACGAACACAAATAAACACTAATTCGAAGACCCTGAAACCTTTAGTCTGTATTGATGGCCATTCGTGCTAATTCATGATTAATGCTCCCTGTGAACGCGACAAGTTCATCAAGTAAGTGGCGAGACGGCATCGTTTTGATCACCGTTTGGTTGCTTCTGTCGGTCGGTGCGCTCGCGGTTGCGAAACAAAATCTTTCCGCGCCCGGGTTGTATTACGACGAGGCCGTGTTCGCGGGTTTGGCCAAAGATTTTGTCGTTGGCGAAAAGCGGCTTCATATGCCGGGTTGCGAACGACCGATTTTCTTCGGCCGACCATGCCCGACGTTCGTTCAGCCGTACCTGGGTGCTTTGAAATCCTGGATGCTGATTCCCGGATTTGTACTTTTCGGGTCGAGCATCGCCGTTTTGCGCCTAACGACACTAGTCTGGGCATTACTCGCGCTGCTCGTTTTTATGATCGCCGTTAGGCAAGCGCTCGGTCTACGTGTCGCTTTGATCTCCGGAATCTTGTTGATTGTCGATCCAAATTATTTTTTTCTTGGTCTGCTCGATTGGGGCGCATCTATTGGCGCTTTTCTTTGTCGATTTCTTGCATTCTGGCTGGCGCTGCTTTGGTGGCAACATCGAAATCTGCTCTATCTTTTCTTGGCAAGCCTGTTTCTCGGGCTCGGCGTTTTTAACAAAGTCGACTTTCTCGTCTTTATAAGCGCGACCAGCGTGGCCGCCGTTTGTGTTTATAGCCGGCCAATCTGGACAGCACTGCGGCCACGTTTCTCAATCGTGCCAATTGTTTGTCTCGGCTTTTTGTTAGGCGCCGGCGTGATGATTCTCAAAATCGGGCGGATCGTCAGCCTCACCACTACGGCCCAGGCCATGACCGGACCGCGAGAACTCAACGGAAAATTGCACACGTTAATCGCGATGTACGACGGCTCGTATTTTCATCGTTTGATGAACATCGGCGGAATCTTCGGGAAAATGTTTGATCAGCCAGCCGGCGTTCATGCATTACTGGGGCTAACTGTAGCCCTCGCGATCATTGCGGCCGCAATGTTCGTGCGCGAACGAAATCTCGTCCGGATAATCGGATTTTTATTGGTTAGTTTACTTCTGGTTACGGTCGGCGTGTTGATCCTCCCAGGTGCCGTTAAAATCCATCACGCAATTTTGGCTTTTCCATTCCCGCAATTGATCATTGCCAGCATCTGCGTGTTTCTTTGGGACCGCGAATCGACAAGATCGGTTCGGCGCGTTATGCGAGTAACGACTGCTGTCGCGATCTTAATTCTCATTGGGAGCGATCTGCTTGCGATCTCGAAAACCGAAACATTACTGACCGAAACGGGAGGACGCGGACACTGGAGCAACGCGTTCGATCGATTTTGCGAAGAAAACAAGAACCGTTCCGATCTCGTCATCGCGAGTCTGGATTGGGGATTCAACGAGCAGGTCGCGTTTCTGACCGACGCACCAAAACTGGTCGAGCCGGTCTGGGGCTTTCCGCAATACAAAGAGCTCCCTCGGTTGCCGCGTCAGCCGCAGTACCTCTATCTGGCACATCCGGCCGAATACAGCTTGTTCCGATACGATCTTGTCTATCTAGAGGCGCTCCGGGGCAGCGGCGAAAATGTTGAAATCAGACCGTACCCTGACCGCCAAGGCCAGGTCGTGTTCTACACAATCAAATTTCCGGCGGACTAGTAACCAAGCGCGTGATTATTCTTTATCTTCGACGGCACAATCGTGGTCTGCTTCTCGCGAAAGAAATCCAGAAATGATTGCCGAATCTCAGCCGAGGTCATGGTTAACCACGAATAAACACGAATTTCAGAAAACCTGAAACCGCCACTCTCGCTTTGAGTGCGTAGGTGTTAACCGGCAATATCTCGCGGCTCAGCAGCACGCCCGCAGCCGTCGCGCAGTATAGCTGTCAGACGAAGTTAGCTTTTGTCTTCGTCCAGCTTCGCTTTGACGGCGGTCTCGATTTCTTCGTAGAGCGCCTTGTCGTTCTTTAACGTTTCCTTCGCGGCGTCGCGGCCCTGCGCAAGCTGTGTACCTTTGTAGTTCAGCCAGGAGCCGCGCTTCTCGATAATTTGTTTTTCCAAGGCGACGTCGAGAAGAGCGCCGGTGGATGAGATTCCCTCGTTGTACATGATGTCGAATTCCGCTTCGGTAAATGGCGGCGCGACTTTGTTCTTCACGACTTTTATGCGCGTGCGGTTGCCAGTGACAACGCCGTCGGTCTGTTTGATTGCACCGATGCGCCGGATATCGACGCGCATACTGGCGTAGAACTTTAAGGCCTTTCCGCCGGGCGTTGTCTCCGGATTTCCAAACATCACCCCAATTTTTTCCCGGATTTGGTTTGTGAAGATGCAGCAGGTCCGCGCCTTTGAAATGAGCGAGGTGAGTTTGCGCAATGCCGCGCTCATCAGTCTCGCTTGCGCGCCGACTGTGGTATCCCCGATCTCGCCTTCTAGCTCCGCTCTGGTCACCAGCGCCGCCACGGAATCAACGACAATGACGTCCAGAGCGTTGGAGCGGATCAGAGTTTCGCAAATCCGCAGCGCCTCCTCACCGGAGCTTGGCTGAGAGACGAGCAAATCATCGAGGTTAACACCGAGCCTCTTCGCGTACGCAGGATCGAGCGCGTGCTCGACGTCAATGAACGCCGCCAGCCCACCGCGCTTTTGCGCCTGCGCAATCACTGTCAGGGTCAGTGTAGTTTTCCCGGACGATTCGGGTCCGAAAACTTCCACCACTCGCCCTCTTGGAAATCCGCCAACGCCGAGAGCGCGATCGATCAAAATGTTGCCGGTGGGAATGACATCGATATCGACAATTTTTTCGTCGCCAAGGCGCATGATCGCGCCTTCGCCGTAATCTTTGGCTATCTGCTGGATCGCCAGATCGAGGTTCTTATTTCGCGCTGCAGTTACTTTGTCAGTGGCTGTTTTTTCTTCGGTCTTTGTCGCCATATCAGGATCACTCTAAGTACGACCCACGCGACGATTCGCCAAGCAGAAAAGCAAAGCGACTTCGACCGAGCAAAAGAGAAAAGGCTGCGAACGTCCTCGGCGTTCTACCGCCTTGACAGTTCAATCATTGAGCGGTTACGAGTCGGCTCGTGAATTTGCCAACTGAAAGGCGCCGGGAGCTCGACTCGGTGGTAATTAACATCGAGCTCACTCTGGTCAGCATTATCCAGGGGGTTGCACTTTTTTTTCTAACGGACAATGCCCGTGCGATTCTGCCCAAGGAGCACGTTAGCGCGTTTCTTTACGTCGCGGCCGGGTTGTGTGTGATTTTCATCTTTTGGTCGCGTTCCGTCATTCACACCCTCACGCTGATCCGGTGGCCACTGGAGTTCGGCCACAATTTTTTCTACATCGCTTGCGCACTGGGCGAAGCGATTCTTTTCACTCGCCTCGATGATCCGCTTGCATGGTTTCAAATAAGCGCCGCTTTCGCAGGGATTGTTTGGCTGCTGTTTATTTACGACATGCGGCTGATTCACGCGCGCATCGCCGAATCACGCGAAGATTCCGAGCACGCTCTTTACGTCCGCGCCAGGTCCGATCAATTGCTCAACATTCGTCTGCTTGTTCCCGCGCTGATTATCCTCGATCTCGTCGCCACGTTCGCAATTTGGAGTCGGCCAGACTTGTTCATCGCTCGTGCCCATCACATTTGGTTGATTAGCGCTCAACTTTTTTCCTTCATTGGATATCTCTTTTATACGACGCGTTACTTCAGCGCGATTGCGCCGCTTGTCCTGCGCCACCGGTGAACCAACTAGTCGGCGCGGAGAGGTCCGGCTGTCGATGTAGGCGCTATCACTGTAGGCGAATCTTGCTGTCGAGATAGAGAACGACGAACGCGATTCCGACCAACGGCTGGAGAATTTTTTGCAGAACGTTTGGGACAAAAGCGGAAATATCAAAGCCTCGAGCTTGCTGGGCTTCAGTCAGTTGTTGCAGGAGCGTCTGGGCGTCCTGTGTTGTTGCAAATTGATTAAGATAATGGTGGAGGATCGGCCATTCGGAAATGAGCGTGACTGCCAGCACAAACGCTAACCACAGTGACGCGATGAATGCCCCGCGCCACAACGGACGCTGAAACCACGGAAGATCGCGCCCGCTGCGCGCGAGATTTCTGCTCTCGCGCAGTGCATCGATGAACGCGGCGTTTTCGAGAACGGCAAACTGTTGCCAAAACAAAACGTTCACGAAGAAACGACCGAACATCCAAACCTGCAGAATGAGCAAGGCCAGCGCGAAAAGGACCAACACTAATGAAGACCCTCCCGCGAGGGCAATCACTGCGATGATTAAGCCGAACACCATCAGCAGAGCGAACACGCCATAGACGAAGATGCAGAGTGCAGCAACGCGCGGCCAGAACCTGACAGCGTCATTTAGCATGGCAATCAAACGCGGCTGGCATCCGTCAGAAATCTCAGCAGTGAGAATTTGAATTCCTGCGACATACACCGGCCACATCGCTATTGAGAGGACAAACATTAAAAAGGCAAAGGCGCCCCCGGCGAGAACGCGCAAATCGCCATCCGAGCCCTTTGGCGTTTGCATCAATGCAGTCGTTAGCTGACTGCATATTGACGGCAGCAATACGAGCAGGGTAAGTCCAAGGAATTGGAAAAAGCCTTTGCGGTAAATCTGAAACGTCTCCGCCAAAATTTGGCCGAAGCTGCGATGCTGGACTTGCAG
>QHMS01000340.1 GCA_003217895.1 Verrucomicrobiota bacterium | reverse complement strand
AACTATTCCCCGCTTCACCTATTCTCTTACATGCTCGATTATGCTCTCGCGGGGCTTAATGCGTTTGCTTTTCATTTATCGAGTAACATCTGGGCGGGCTTGGTAGCGGGCTTTGTCTTCCTGGTCGGACTAGCCCTAACTGGTCGCCAAACAGTCGCCGTCGCCGCCGGCGCTCTGTTCGTGCTTCATCCGGCGCACGTTGAGGCAATCGCCTGGATCTCCAGCCGCAAGGATTTGGTCGCTGCGGCATTCGCACTGCCTTCGCTGCTTGCTTATCTGTATTATCGCCGTGAAGGAGAAAAAGCGGCGGGCAGAGGACTGCCCGCCCTACCTGGTAGGGCGCGTCACTCCGTGCGCGCCAAGGCTTGCTGGTGGTATATCGCATCGCTCGTGCTGTTTCTGCTTGCTGTCGCCGCGTTGAAGCGTTCGTTGCTGGATAAAGTGCCTTTTCTTGTCGCCGCTGGAACGATCGCGCTGGTTGTAGCCGCCGCGCAGCCATCGACTGGAGTTCACCCAAGTCCCTACGGTTTCTTAGCCGCGCTTGTCCAAAATCTCTGGCTGTTAACAGGGTTCGGCACGTACGTCATCTACAGAACACCGTTTGTTTCGATGAGTCTGCTGCTCCAATTCATCTCGGTCGCGATCTTGATAGCAATATTTGTCGCGCCGCTATTGATCGGTCGGCGTGCACCTCTTGCAACGGTGTTGATCTATTGGATCCTGTTTACTCTGATCCCGTCGCAGGTCCTTTCTTTTGCCTATCCGGTGGCGGACCGCTATCTTTTTTTTCCTTCGGTCGCAGCAGCAGTTCTAATCGCCTGGGGCGTAATGACGATGGGAGAGAGACTAGGACGGCAAGGATTAATTGGGGCGGTCATACTCCTTCTTGTTCTGGGATCCATGTGGGCCCGAACGACGATCACCTACGTTTCGGAGTGGCGAGATCCACGATCGGTTTGGTACGCGGCTAGCGCTAAATCGTCCGATTCGCTGGTTTCTTATAATCTCGGCTGGCAGTATCTTGATATCTCGGCTGGCCTCGGCAAATCAGCTCGAAAACCGCGGCCTTCTGAGGCCGACCTGCAACGCCTGGCATCTGCCATCTGGAAGAACGATCCCAGGTTGCCAGCGCTGCTTTCGGAATGGTCGCAAGGTCAGCGGAGCGGTGCCTTCGAAACGGAGTTCCAGCATCATCTGAGAACGCTTGCGCAGCAAGGTTTCGATCGTGCGCTCGCGGCAAAGGGAAAACACATCCTACCGGATCTCTATCTGCGACGGGGTTTACTCCGCCTGGATCAAGGTGATTTGCAGGGAGCACGGAAGGAGTTGCTGACGGGAGTCGATGAAGCCAAACGATCCAGCTATAGTGAGGGACGAGAAGAAGTCCTGGTGAACACCTATAACAATCTCGGAATCGTCGCGTGGAAGGAAGCCAACTATCAAGAGGCGCTGCACTGGCTTCAACTGGCCGAGGAGGAGCAATCGCGCGCAGGCGCGAACTGGTTACCCGATCTGACTGCAAATCGCAAGCGCCTGGAGGCGATAATCGCCTCGTCGTCGTCTCACTAGTGCACTGAGTCAGAAGATTCTGCTACAGCACCGATTTCTTTCTGTCATGTTGAGCGAAGCGAAACACCTCAGTCTATTGCTCGTGCATCCAAAGCAGAAATGATCAGAGATTCTTCGCTTCGCTCAGAATGACAGGATAGCGCACCATGAGACCCTACCGTTCACTTTCATCTGACTCAGTGCACTAGAACATTTAGAAAGACGTCGCGCTTCTCTGCGAACCACGGAATCATATCGAGTGTGCCGATCCCAATGGGAAAGAATAAGAACATCAAACAAAAAAAATTCAGCAGACACAAAACTGTTGCGTCGGCAAAAATCAAAACCCAGGCGAGGGAACGCAAGCGAGGCATCGCCTCGATGCCCATCATTCCGGGAACGTGGCAAACCAATGCGATCACGTTCCTGCTGTTGGTCATGGCGACGCTCGTCTTGTACGTCGGCGATCTTCGCCTCGGCTTTTTTGCCGTCGATGATCCTCAGTACGTTGTGGAAAATCCCTGGATCCGCGGCGTTACCTTTGAAAATCTGAGGCACATTCTGGCCACGCCTTACTTTGCCAACTACTCGCCGCTTCATCTGCTTTCCTACACTATTGACTATGTCTTCGCTGGGCTAAATCCGTTTGGTTTCCACTTGTCGAGCAACCTCTGGGGCGGCCTTGTAGCAGGGTTCGTTTTCCTGTTGGCGCTCGCGTTGACGGGCAGTCGCCTGGTGGCGGTTGCCGCCGCAGTGCTCTTCATTCTCCATCCCGCGCACGTAGAAGCCATCGCCTGGATCTCCAGTCGCAAGGATTTAGTGGCAGCGGCACATCGGTGGTGCTATTCCTCTTCGCTATGGCCGGTAAGCTTTCTGTCGCGACTTTCCCGGGAGTGTTCTTGGCTTACGATCTCTTTGTTGAGAGGCGTCCGCTATCGCGATCGTTGTGGGACAAGGTTCCATTCGTGCTCGGCGCCGGGATCATTGCACTGGTCGTTGCATCGGCCCAACCCTCCATGGGAAACCGGCCGAATGCATATGTTTTATCGGCAGGGCTACTGCAAAATTTTTGGTTATTAACCGGATTTGGACAGTATGTTATTTATCGTGTCCCACCGAATGCGACTGGGGAAGTCGGCCTCGAGTTTGTTAGCGCTTTGTTCCTGCTGGCCGTTTTCGCCGCTCCGCTGCTGCTTGCGCGCCGTTGGCCGGTTGTAACTGTTCTTATCTATTGGATCCTGCTCTCACTGATCCCGGCGCAGGTGCTTTCATTCAGCCACCCGGTGACGGATCGGTACCTCTTCTTCCCGTCGATTGGGGCGGTGATCCTTATCGCATGGGGATTTATTTCGGCCGGACAGCGGCTGGGACGGCGAGGCTTGATCGCGGCAGCAGTAATGCTCGCAGCTATTGGAGTCTTCTGGGGACGCGCGACGCTGGCTTACGTCGCGGAATGGCGCGATCCGCGTTCGGTGTGGTACGCAGCAACGTCGAAATCATCTGACCCGACGACCGCACAGAATCTTGGTTCTTATTATCTCGGAGTGGCCGATCGACTGGGACCCAAGCCGATGGGCGCGCCGCTTACCGACGCAGAAGCGCGTAGCCTCGCTGCGGTTGTATGGTCAGGTGATCCCAGGTTGCCGGCGCTGCTTGCTGAATGGTCCGCGGGACAGCATGGCGGTCCGATTGAGGGAGAGTTTCAGTCCGCTCTGCGATCGCTGGCCTGGGATGCATTTCAACGTTCGCTCAGCGTCAAGGGAACGCGTGTCATGCCTGGCTTGTATTACAACCGCAGTCTCGTTCTTTTCAATCGCGGCGATTTTGCCGGCGCGCGCAGGGAACTTCAGGCGACGCTGGACGAATCAACGC
>QHMS01000339.1 GCA_003217895.1 Verrucomicrobiota bacterium | reverse complement strand
ACGAAGAAAATCGCGGGCCGATGCAATGACCCGATCGCTGTCCGCACCGCGAGCATCCGCCAGCCAAATCGCGAGATAATCGGCATGCTCGACAGCAAGCTCCGTTGGATGAGTCGCGCGTGCTGCTGCCAAATCTTTTTCTGCCCCATCGAGCTTGGGCGGAGTGGAACGATATGCCATCTCAGCCAATGCGATCTGCGCTTCAGAAACGCGCGGATGATCCGGAAAACGGCGAACAAAATCCTGCAACATCGCGCCGGCATTCTTTTCACCTCGCTCGGCTGAGATGACCGCCTGCTCCAGCGCCACGTCTGCTACTTCATCGACCTGACCGCGCCGGACCAGCTCTGTTTTATCGCGTTCGGTTTTTGTCTTATCGTCCGCTCGAAGCGACGCTAGTGAAGCATTAAGAAGCGCTGCCGGCGCGAGGGCGGAGTGATCGTTTCCCAGAGTTTCGAAACGATCGGCTGCGTCTTGAAATTTCAGCGCCGCGTACAGTGCGCGGCCCGATTCGAAACCGATTTGCTCGCGCACTTCTGGCGCCGGGTTGGTTTTCCCCGCTTCGCTGAGGATAGCGAGCGCTTCATTGACTCTCCCCGCCTCGATTTGCAGCCGTGCATATTGCAAGAGCGCGGGTGCAAGCACGGCCGGCACCGGCGTTGTTCTTCGAATTTGTTCGAATTGCCGAATCGCTTCTTCGCGACGGCCGGCGCGCAGGTCGCTTTGGGCCAGATACCACCGCGCAAATCCGCGTCTCGGCTGTGCGGCATCGCGCGCCCATTTTTCCAGTTCGTTGCGCGGTGGCTTGCGCTCGGCGCGATAAACCTGATCCAGTTTGGCGAAAACCTGCGGCAGTGCGGGGTCAATTGGATGCCGATCGATAAAATCCTCCAGATAATCATCGCCCGCTTCTGGCGTATTCATCTGCAAATGCGCGTCAGCCATGGCAAAAAGCGCGGCGATCACCGTCTCCCGCGATTCGCCTTCCGGTTTCTTCACCAGCGAATCAAGCAATCCGGCTGCTTTCTCCGGCCTTTGATTGAGCAACTCAATCCGGGCATGCAATAAGCGTTTTTGCCGTTTCTCAGGCGCGATTTTGGTCTGGCTGTCATCGAGAATACGCTTCGCCATGACGCTGTCTTGTTTCGCGATAAACAATTCCGCCTCGCGCAGACGCGCCGAAATACCGAAGCGCGGATCGTTTTCCAGCGCTTGATAAGCCCGAATGGCTTCGTCGGCTCGATCCAGCGCCCGCAGCATTTCCCCAGCTCCGAAGGAGGCAGCAGCCCGTTGCGGCACGCTGTTGTTATTCGCGACCTCGCGGTACAACTGGAGCGCTTCGCCGGGCCGATTCAATCCTGCTAACGCCTGAGCGCGGAGAAATTTCCCGCTGGTCGAACCGCGCAACGCCGGCTCGTCCAGCAGCCGAAGTGCCTCGGTCGAGCGCCGCGCCGCAATCAGGGCCTCTGCCAGTTTCTCTTTCGCCTTGATCGCATCCGCTCCGCTGAGTCCAGTAACAAGTTTTTGTAACTGGTACACGGCGACTTCCGGCACCCCTTCGTCAACGGGCCGCCCCGCTTCCGCGATTTCCGTGCCGCCATCCGCGCTTGTTCTAATTTGTCCAATGGCCGGACCCGCCAATGCAATTGCAGCGATAGAAATGGCGCGGCCGAGATTTCGCGAAAGACTCATTGCAACAATGGACGCAAAAATTCTCCGGTATAACAATCACCGTATTACCCGCGTTGCGCAGCTTCATCAGCACTTGAAGCAATTTCTCAATGTCGGCGAAATGCAATCCGGTCGTCGGCTCATCGAGAATGTAAAGGGTGCGCCCGGTTGCCTTTTTAGCAAGCTCTGTGGCGAGTTTTACGCGCTGGGCTTCCCCACCGGAGAGAGTTGTTCCGGCTTGGCCAAGTCGCAGATAACCGAGACCTACATCGAGCAATGAGTTTAACTTGTCTGAAATGCTGGGGACGTTACGAAAAAAGCGCGCTGCCTCATCCACCGTCAGCTCGAGAACATCGGCGATATTTTTCCCTTTGTAGGTGATCTCAAGTGTCTCGCGGTTGTACCGCTTCCCACGGCACACTTCGCATTCGACGTACACGTCCGGCAGAAAGTGCATCTCGATTTTAATCAATCCGCCGCCCTCGCAGTTTTCGCAGCGACCCCCTTTAACGTTGAAGCTGAAACGCCCCGCGTCATAGCCGCGCACGCGTGCGGCCGGAAGTTGTGCAAACAATTCGCGAATCGGGGTGAACGCACCACTGTAGGTAATTGGATTCGATCGCGGCGTGCGCCCAATTGCACTCTGGTCAATGACGATAGCTTTGTCGATTTGATCGACCCCGCGCAAACCGCGAAATGCGCCCGGCTTTTCCTTCGCCTTGTAAAAATGCCTGAACAACGCCCGGCGCAAAATATCGTCTACCAG
>QHMS01000230.1 GCA_003217895.1 Verrucomicrobiota bacterium | reverse complement strand
TGGGATCGAATTCGGTCCGGCAAATAAAGTCAGTAATCCCCTAGGTTGCGACGAAGGTATTATGGGCAACAACGAGGTGAGTCCTGTGGCAACCACACTGGGTCAGCCTACGGGCGGGGGCCAATACGCCGTTCTTCCGACACCGGTCAAGCATGTTTTCGTCGTCCACGATGATGCGCTTCTGAACAGGATTTTGATTGGCCGCTGCTTCCCGGTGGCGTTTGGTCCGCCTATCCCCAATGTAAGCGATCCAAGCGGCTTGAATTGTGTTGATCTGCCGGTGGCGAACCTTGGCTCATCGAACAAGACCGGCGCGAATTTCCCTACTATGGCGATCGACAAAGCTGGCAATCTCTACGCCGTGTGGGAGCAAGCACCTATCAATAACAGCGGTCAGGTGATCGGCGACACCGTGCTCAAGTACTCGTTTTCCACCGATCAAGGCAACACTTGGGCCGCTCCAGTTCAAATTCAGACATCGGGGTCACCCGTGGGCACTCTCCACAACAATGTGTTTGCATGGACCGTAGCGGGGGACGATGGACGTGTGGACATCGCCTGGTACGGCACGCCCGGCGTCGCACCGAATCCTTCTAACGGCCCCGACTCTTGCAACAGCTGCGACTGGAGCCTGTGGATGGTGCAGACCTTGAACGGGCACGCTGCCACTCCAACCTTTACCGCGCCAATCCTGGCGAGTGAGCACTTTATCCATCGCGGCAGCATGAACACCCTCATCGGCGGTCAGAACGGCGACCGGACCCTCGGTGATTTTCTGCAGCTGCGGATGGGTCCAAATGGTGAGGCGGAAATCGCTTACGCCGACTCGAATAATTTTGACGAACCCTTTGCCCCGCACGGCATGTTCGTCCGGCAGAGCGGCGGCAACGGGTTGTTAGTGGCACACCCGACCGTGAACATTCCGGGGCTGTCCCCCTTCAACGCGGTGTCCGACCCGAGCGGGGACGGCAAGTATGAAGTAAACGGTCTTAGCAGCGCTAACATGCCGCAGATCGACATCATCAATTCGAGCATCAGGCTGCTCACTACAGCGCCTTGCTCGGCCGCCGCCCCTTGTTATCAGGTGGTCATGAAGCTTTACAACCTGTCTCTCGCGCCGACAACCACTCAAGATCCGGACCTTGATTTGGTCTGGCTCACCCAATGGTTCGTTCCATCCACGACCGATCCGAATGGTGGAAAGAATTTCTTCGTCTATGGCGAGTCGTTCAACGGCGCCCCGCTACAATGTTTTTCTGGTGAGAACGCCGCGCAGGCAGTCGGCGGCGGGGTGACCCTGACATATCCCGGCATCACTCAACTGCCTGCCGCCAACTGCGTGGTGCATACCGGCGGCAACGGCACCATCACGATTGACGTGCCACTCTCTACCGTGAACGAGCCCGGTGCGATTGATAACCGCCTGCACGAAGTTACCGCCAGCACGATGACGCTTCAGGAGCGTGCCAACACCAACCCTCCTGTCTTTGGCATTGGCGGGTCGCTGTTCAACCTCATTGACGTGGCCCAGGGATACACATTCGATCCGGGGCACTGAAGGAGTTAACTACACTGCGTCTTGAGTTGGCGGCAGTCGCGGCGATTGTCGCTGCTTCGCGGCGCCTACAATAGCGATACCCTTGGGCCGTCGCCGACCGCAATGATAAATGCGGGCTGATTCGCGCCTTAACGTGGGCCCCCGCGCCGCATTGCGAGCGTGCCTGAATTATCTATTCTCCGAATGATGATTGCGATTTCCCGTCGCCGGATGTCCGATTACACCGCCGATTTGAAGTCTTCAGCCACCCTAAGGATTGTCGCCTTTGTTTGGGCTTCGATGCTACTGGTCGCGCTCGGCCTGGTCTATCGATACGGAACTAGGACGCTCCCACAGAACGACGAAGTATGGCTGCTCTATGGCTCCGGTCCTGGTATTCACATTGACTGGTTGTGGAAGACGTGGGCAGAGCACCGAATACCGTTGGCGAAGCTGATATGGAAAGGCACCTTGCAGTTCACCAACTATGACTTCCGGGCCGGAAATTTTCTAACGGTCTTAGGATTGTCCGCCATTGCCGGATTGATGCTCTGGACGGCCAATAAAATCAGAAGCCGCACAATACTCGCCGACACCTTTTTTCCGCTAGCAATCCAAGGGAGGTGCGATCTTTGTGAATAACTGGGTTAACTAACGGACGAGGCGAACGGCCCGATTTGCAAAACAACTTCATCGTGTTTACCTCGATACCATCCCGTGGCTTATCTCTTTTTCGTTAGGGGGCTCATAGGAAATAGGAAATCGGACATGTTTGATCGCTTGGTATGGCAATCTGACCGTATGCTCCTTGATGATCTAGTCTTTCGGCTTGAGCACTACCGGTCCCCAGACTGGAATGGAGGCGACCATTTCCGATTCTACAAGATTAAGGAACTGGTCGACCAATACGAAAACTTCTTTTCCCGCCGCTCCGACTTCCGCGCCAAGCGAGTGATAGAACTGGGCATATATGACGGAGGTAGCACCGCATTCTGGTATGAGCTGTTCCAGCCCCAAAAGCACGTTGCCTTGGACCTTCAGGATCAGAGGGACATCCCCTATTTCCGCCGCTATGTCGAGTCTCGCGAGTTGGGCGGGCGAATCAAGACATACTGGAACACCGACCAAGCAGACAAAACTCGGCTCAGAACGATTGTCGAAACAGAATTCGAGAGTCCTCCCGATCTGGTGATCGATGATGCCTCGCACTTCTACAGGCAAACCCGGGCCAGCTTTGAAGCCTTGTTCCCACTGTTAATACCGGGCGGGCTGTATATCATAGAGGATTGGGCTTGGGGTCACTGGCCTGAGTTCCTCGTTCCGAACCACCCGTGGGCGGCCGAAGACCCGTTGACGCGATTGGCCATCGAACTTCTCGAAGCCGCCGGGACATCGGCCCAACTTATCTTGAGCATGGTAGCGTATCGGGGTTTCGTGGTAGTCGAACGTGGTCCACAGCAGCTTGACAAAGCCTCACACTTCAACCTCGAAGATCATATTATACGTCGCCCGGCTCGTCGGCAGCTGGGCTTGTTCTCGCGGCTTGCAAGGAAGTTGCAGCGCAGAATGGGAACGTTCGCAAACCGATTCAGAGGTTGATAAAATCGGTGGACAGAAGGAATTTTACCGGAATAATCTGGATCGGTTTTCATTCGTAAAATGGGGGTATAGCTCAGCTGGTAGAGCGTCTCGTTCGCAATGAGAAGGCCAGGGGTTCGAATCCCCTTACCTCCAGTCTTCGCTCGCAGCGATCGATCTCAGCCAGCCCTCACCACCTGTACTGACCCAGTGTTAGCCGCAGTGACGGCGCCGAGTTGGGGCCGTGAATCAAACCGTCTTGTCGCCCAGATCTCAGCGAGGCGAACGAAAAAGTACGCAAATATGACAGGCCAAAGCACCAGCAAGGTGATGTCGCGGCCTAGGTTGAACGTAAGACTGGCGCCAACCATGAATAACCCGAAGCGCAGCAGCGATTTTCTTTGTTCCCACCAGCGAATGAGCAGACCAATCCAAATCGCCATCAGTATGCCGGCTGCCACTGGACCAAGGATTTGGCCAAAGTTCAAAACGCCGCCGCCTATCATCCCGCTGGCAACGGTCGTGGTCACACCGAGATCCCCTTCGTCACTCTCGAACCCGCGCCACATCGCGTAATCAACTCCGAGCAACGGCTTTGAAGGCCAGATCGCGCGCGGAACGAAATTGAGCAGCTCATTCAAATATCTTGCGCCATACGCTGGAGAAGTGTCACCAGAATCCAGGTAAGCGTTCACGAAGCAAAGCTCCTCAATCATGTTCAGCCCCAATTGTGGTAAACCTTCATCGACGAGCTCGTACGGATTCTTAGCAGCCAGCAACTCTCTGAAGCCAGTGTTGCGAAACGCCGTCACAAACCTGAAACCTTGATCCAAGCAGATGAACGCCACCGCCAGAATAACGAATCTTATAACCAGCCGGTGCCGGCCATACAACAGATAGGTAATGATAAACGGCAGAATGGCCGCAAGGAACGCGCTGCGCGCTCCTTGGAAAAAGAAATATGGAAGCGTAATGGCGAACATTGCGCCAGCGACTCGGCGCCAGAACCTAGTGCGTTGAAAAAATACCAAAACGCCAAGAAACGCCGTTACGGCACTAAAGACATACGCTGCTGAGGCAATCAGAAACCCGGTTGCCGAACTTTCCACTGCACCACGTCCCCACATCGTCACGCCTGCGCGGCCATCGACCGGAAACACTGCGCCGATCACATCGCCACCCATCCGAGCGATGCCAATCGCAAAGAGCAGAATCCAAATCGTCCCGGCGGCAAGTAAGATCTGTTCAGGGGTCAAGCGCTGCATGGCAGCAAGAACACCGGTATTTCGACGGCTGAGAATCCAACGCGTCGCCGCCGGCAGGGCAACACGGAACCCGACTAAAAACAATAGTACCTGTCCATAACTTTGGCCTAACAAGAATGGAGGGAGGCAACCATATTCTTCCGGGTTAAGAAAAGGATCGACGAAATACCATGCGAAAACGGTTACGTAGACTGCAACCGCGATCCCAACGCTATCTCGCTTCAGCAGCTTGACGCAACTTTCCACCGTCAAGATCAGCAACACCGCGGCAGCAAGATAGAACGTCAACTCATTCGTGACCATGGAGTAGAAAACCGAGGGCTAATTATAATGCCACAAGAACGAAAAGTTAAAAGCCTTATCGAATCGCTACAGCATCGCACCCATCGCTAATTGTTGCCGAAAGACTTCAGCGCCTCCACCAGCCGTTCGCCGTAACGCGCCCATGTGTAATCGCGCGCCCGTTCGCGCGCTGCGCGCGACAGGCGCTCGCGTTTTTCCCGATCCTCAACGATCTCGGCAATCGCGTTCGCCAACGCTTCGGCATTCCGGGACGGCACGATCCGTCCCTCAAGGCCGTCGCGCACGATCGATCCCGCCTCTCGTGTCGTTACAACTGGAACTCCGCAGGCCAGGGCTTCATACGTGGCTTCCGCCGAGCCTTCTGCCAGCGACGGCAGCACAAACAAATCGGCGGACGCGAACTCGCGGGTCATTCCCGCGCGCGGTACCCGGCCGAGAAACGTCAGGTAACGACACTGTCTCTGGTTCGAGACCGAGTGTTCTACATCGCCAGCAATCCGGAACTCATAATGCAACCCCTGCTCGACAAGTTTTTCCGACGCCATTGCGAGATAATGGATGCCCTTCCGCAAATCCGCTGTCCCGGCAAAGAGGAGCCGGCCGCGCACCAGTTCATCCGGTACAGAAAGCATTTCCGGATTTACCCCGTAAGGCACGATCGCCGTGTGTTCGCTTAGGAATCCAAAATTGCGAACCAAATCATTGCGTACCCATTCCGAAGGGCAGATTGCAAAATCCGCGTCCGCGCGTGGCCCGCGCGAGGATTCAAACCCGCGGCAGACGGCGGCGTAATCAGGTGCGTTTTCTTCCCAGCTGGGGAACTTCTTTCTCTCCTCCGTGAGGATGCGCTCAGTGTTGAGCGCGAGATAAATCTCTGATACCACGATGAGTCCGCGCCGTTTTCCTTCTGCGAACAGCGGCCCACATTCCCCCAGCATCGAGTACATATGCGTGGCACTGCCAAAGCCACGCCGTGCCATCGCTCTGCCGAGCGCATCGGAAAAGCGGACGTCCTCACGACACGCCGCAGCCGGGTCGCGCGCGATGATTAGTCGGCGAAACACATGAGGCAGGGTGATCCCGGGAAACGTCGTTGTCTTTGCTCGAATGTCGAAGGGCAAACGCCGTGCGACCAACCGGCGCGCGGATTCGCCAACAAGTGGCAACGCCCCGGCAGCGGAAAAAACGGCGCCAAAGCCAATATCACCCGCGATGTCAGTATAGAAACGCTCAAGCATCCCGGCTTTTTGCAGAATAGCCGGAACCGCATAGCCGCGTCTCGCGCCGACCTGAGCAACGATAAATTTCATCAAATGCTGATACGAAAGACGGTGCGTTGAACGCTGAAAACGGGCGTCTGGTGATTTCACGCCAAGCGAAGCCAGCGTTTATAATTTGCCCACGAAACAGGTCTACGGTTTCGAAGACAGTACGGAACACCAGCCAATGCCTGCCACCACCATAGCGGTTCGCGAATTACCCAGGACCAGCCTCGTTTGCAGGCGTAGCGGAGCTGCGAGGAGACACGCCAAATCACGATCCCGATAGCAAATGGTAAAGGACATCGCAAAAGTGTGCTCCACAATTCGTTGCGAGCGTGGCGGTGATGGTTCCGCATTTCGCTGAGCGCTTTGCGGGAGTAATGATGACGGATCGTGATGACCGGAGAGAAAAGCACGTCATAACCCCCCGCCACACATTGCAGGGCATAGTCCGGCTCTTCGTACATGTGGAAGAATCGCGGCTCAAACCCGGGCAGCTGGAGATAAGTGGATCGGCGCAGGACCGCGCCGGAGTTAGCAAACGAACGCGTCAAATGTTCCGCGCCGAATTCTGTTTGCGAAATCGTTTCTGGATATTCATCGCTTCGCTGCGGAAAGTGGAGAACAGCCAATTTTGGTTCTTCCTCGAAGAAACGACCGACGAGTGCGATGCAATCCATCTGTTCCGGGTAGCTGTCGTCATCCAAGGCAAACACAAGATCCGCTCTCGCCTGCCGCATCATAACATCTCGACAAGCAACAGATCCGCGCGCGTTCTTGTTTGTGATTACTGTTGCATATGGAAGGTGCCTCCGGACGGCGTGCATTGTATCATCTGCACAGCCGTCGGCTGTAATTAACACTTCATCAGGCGCTGGATTGAGCGCAGCAATTATTTCACAGGTACGCTCTAGAGCCTCTGCCCGGTTGCGCGTTGTGATCATGATTGAGACATTCAATTGTGCGCTTCAACTTTGTTAGTTTTTACCAAAGACTCCTTTAACGCGAACGTGTCTTGGTCGCTCTCGATCCACCAGTACCCCTTGGCGTTCAACAACTGACGTGATGCCAGGCGTTCGGCTTTGCTCAGGTGCAGCGACTCAAAGTTGAGCACGTCAGGATCAACACCGGCGTCAAAAAACCACTTCAGTATCTGATAATCCATGCCTTCTGTGTCCACTTGAAGGAGATGGAGGCGTTCACCATGAAACATTTTCACCAGGGAACCGACGGAGACAGAGGGTACTTCGAGCTCGCGAACTTCCTTCGCATCGGACCCAAATCGGCGGTGATGTTGAGCGATAAGGCTTGCCTGCGGTGAGGCGCTCGAACCGGGCACGTAAAGTTTTATCACACCATCGCGTTCTGCCACTGCAGCATTGATTAGAGAGATTCTTGGATTAGTTGCATAACGCTCTACCAAACGCTCGTACGGAATTTTTTGCGGTTCCATCAAGATCGCCGAAACGTTTTCGTTTTGGAGAACCTCCAAGAGTGGATCACAAGCGTGTCCGTCAAATGCCCCGATTTGGAGGACATGAATTGTCCCCTTTTGCTTTGCCCGTAAAAGAGCGAACCCCAAGAGGAGAAGATTCCCGTGGACCTCGGGCCAGCGGTAGTCGCGCGCTAGTCTATAGCCGCAGTTTCGGAACAATCGTCCGAGTTGGTACCTGGGGTTAATCGACATCTTGGTCTTTCAATTTCGCACTTACTATCTCGTGGAGCTTTCCAAACACTTTTAGGTCGTCAGTATCCGCTAAAATTCCGGACTCAAGCCATATGTCGTTAATGGAGCGGAATTTCTCTTGGTCCTGATCCAGGGCGAATTCTATCGTGCGGCGCGACGAAAACCCGAACTCAGCGGGATCGACCCATCTGGCACCAGAAAGAAGACTGTTTTTCACGGTGGCGTGGGCATGATATACGGGAATGCATCCTGCTCGCACAGCATTAACAAATTTTTCAGTAAAGTAGTAGGGTTCGGTGCAATTCTCCAGACATACAGCCACCTTGTAGCCGGACAAAAACCGAATGTTCTCTTCGCTATAGACATCGGCGCTGGGAGATGCTTTCCCCGCATAGTTCTCTGGCGGCCTCTGAATCCAGAGCTTCGGAAAATGGCGGAAGTTCGCCCATGCGTCCGGTTGGCCGAACAGCTCGACGCGCCGGTCTAATATCATCCGATTCCGGAGCCGGAAATGAGACTTAAGGAACCAAAGGCGTCCACCGAAATTGTTGACGGTAGCAACTGCGGCATGTCTTACTGAAGGTACTCGTGGCCGCGACAAGCTTCCACTATAAGTAGGATGCAGAATGCGATGAGTCGCATGCGGATGCGCGTAAAAGGCCCGTTCCGAAACGTCGAGTTCTCGAACAAGCCGCTTCCCAACAGGATGCGAGTGAAAATGGGGATGCCAGGAAGGTTCAATCGTGAACCAAAGCTTCGGGCCGTCGAACGTGAGCAGTTCGTCACTTGGATCGTACAGCACAAGTAGAGCATCAGCTTGCGCAAGGGGCACGCGCGGGGAATAGAGGATGGCGCCGAGCCGAAAATCATCCCATGAATCGGTGTTGAACTGCTGCGAGACAATTCTACAGCTGTATTCCGTCTTCGTATTCAGGATCGCCCCCCTCCGTATCGACCAGTTTGTTTTTACTCAATGTCAACCGCCCAACGGCAGCACGGTGGGCTTGACCCACATCACGTCGGTAAACGCTGCTCGCCCCAGCTCATCTTTCGTACACGGATAAATGTCGAAAAGGGCGAAACCCAGCTCCTCCACCATCGTTTGATTTAGCTCGCACAAGCTCGTCTGATTCTCATATTGAGGGAGGATACAAATCTCGGTATAAAACGCTGCTACACGCTGGGCGAAGGTCTTTTTTCCGCCCGCCACCAAAAGGCGCTCAGCGCCCTGGAC
>QHMS01000055.1 GCA_003217895.1 Verrucomicrobiota bacterium | reverse complement strand
CGAAGATGTTTTCGCCCCGCGGAATTGTGCGGCCATTATTGCCAATTGTCAGCACAACGTCGCTGCCATTGCTGTGCGCGCTCACTCGGATCCGCCCGCCGGAGCGATTGTACTTTCGCGCGTTCTCCAGGAGATTTTGCACAATGAGCGACGTGTACCGTTTTTCGCCGGCCACAAATAAGCCGGCTGGGAATTCCTTCTCGATCTTCACATCCGGCGAATCGGGAAGCGCGCCAAGGTCATCGAGCCACTCATTAACCAGCTGGCTAAGATTTACCGGTGTCGATGCGATTTGAAGATGCCCAGCGTCCATGCGCGACAAAAGAAGCAGATCGTCAATTACGCCGGTCAGACGATGTGTCTGATGGAGCAAAGCGGAAAACTCCTCGTAAACCTCCGGCTTAAAATCTTCGCGAGCCAGCAATGATTCGAGGCCAACGCGAAGAACGGTGACCGGACTTTTCAACTGATGCGAGGCGTCGGCCGAATATCGTGTGGATCGTTCTAATTCCTCGGCGGCCGAGGCGAGCGCGACTTCAGCGCGTCGTCGTCGTGCACGGTTTTCCTCTGAGTCCAGCGCCAGCTTCTTTACTGGCGCCGAAAACCTGAGCGCGACGAAATGGCTTGCGATGAAACCGCCTAACAAAAGGAACGCGCCCGCGCCGCCAATTTGCCAGCGAAGCCGCTGCAACTGCGCCATCGAATCAGCCAGTGGATAAACGCAAATTTCGTAAGCGGCCGGAAAGAGAGAACCGGGATTGAGCCGCTTGTAAAAGAGAAGCTGTGGCGCACCATCGACGTTCACACGAAAATTGTTTTCTGCGCGATCGGAATTCGCGACTGCATTAGCTATTTTCTCGCTTAAAAATGCCTCGGCTGATTTCGGAAGCGACGGCAAATGCAATTGCCGGTTCACCCAGATGCCGCTTTTCATCCCTGCGCCAGCGTCGCTCTGCCTGGGCTGAAACGGTTTGAACCCAACCACCAGGGCCGAAATGACATTGCCCGTATCGGTCGAAAAAATCGGCACGGCCAGAACTTCAGCAACTGCGCCTCCATCGGTGCCGACTTTTTCCTGGACGTATCCGATCTGCTGCGTCTTAGGCAATTTCGTCAAGGACAGCTGTGCTTCCGCTTTGCGGCCCAACTGCCCAACTTCCTTCGGATTCGGCGGTTTCAGGACGGCCCCCGATCCATCGAGAAACCGATAGAAAGTTGCGTGAAGCGATTGCGCAGCCTGCTCCGGGGGCGGTTCTTCGCCTTCCATTAGATCGCGCAACTCGTCCTTTGCGCTCGGATACAGCAAGTCGATTGCATTGTCCTCAATCGCCGCGTGGATGCGTGATTTGCCCGCAAGCGCATTGCAACGATCGGCCAATGCTGCATGACGCAATTCCTCGAGCTTGTGCAGCGAAGAAAGTTCAGCCCGAAAATTCTCCTGTAAATTTCGTTCTGAATCGGCTGTGATCTTGCGCTGCGCGAGATAGAGACCGAGCACGGTAACGGCCGCGACAATAACGATCATGGCGGTGAACAACCGAGTGCGAAAGCTCGCTACGTTTTTGTCTCTTGCTTGGCTTGGGGCACTCATGGGAAATCAACGTGCAGCGTTTGGCCGTTCTTCAAGTCCACCGGCTTTTCTTGAGTGGTCTTGCTGTCAATCCACGCCTTGAGCGTGTAGTGACCCGCTGGAAGTCCACTCAATCGAAAGTGCCCGGCCGTGTCGGTTATCACAAAATGCGGAGTAATTAAGACCAGAATCAACCCGCGCATGTGTTCGTGAATGTCGCACCGCAATGTAACCAGGCCCGGTTTGTCGAAAACTTGCGACGGGATCGGACGTTCGTCGGGCCGATAGCGCCCAAGATCGAATCGTTTGGCAGGCGAATACGAAAAAATGTTGTGATAAGTGTCATCAAGATTTGGGAATTCAACCTTCGTTCCAACTCGCACTGGCAGGAGCGCTGGAATGAAGGTCAAATCCTTTTGGGTGATTTCTTTCGTCGGTAGCGAAGCTGGTTGTAGAAAAGAACCATCAAGGTAAACCACAGCCAGGGGCGGCTGCGTGGAAAGAACGCCGCCTTTGCTGACGATCTCGTAGCGTTTAGCCTGCACCGGTGCCGAACGCGATTTCGGCAGTTCCACGCGTCCCTCCACCGTGGCGCTCGCCGGAAGCGCCACGGGAAACAATGGAAGAATCGCGCTACACCAAAGCAAACCGCGCAAACGCATTTTATTGCTAGTTTAGCAGTCGTTTCATCGAACGAAAAGTGTTTGCGGCCGCATTCCAAAAGTAACAAAGCTGTTACCTTTTTGGTACGATGCGCGATTCAGCGTCGCTTTTGAATCGCTCCCTGATGATCCTTTGATCTTTGCGCGTTTGCCTCGGCAGCTTTGGGGTCCAATGCCGCCATTGCTGGGAGAGTGAAAAAGATCGTCGCGACCAGGCTCCAGAAAATTCCGATCGCGCACGCGATGACAAGACCGGTGAGCGCAGGGTTGCGCGCTAGAGCGAGCGAACCGAAACCGCTCACCGCGGTCAAGCCCGCGAGCAGGACCGGCTTCACCACCCCGGCTATATCATGCTCGATTTCGCGTGTCTTTTGCCAGACCAGCACAACGTATATCCCGTAGTCCACGCCGATGGCCAGAACCAGGCGAAAGGAGAGCACATTGAGCAAATTCAGATTGACGTGCAGCAGTTTCATCGAAGCGATCATCGCTCCGATGCCGAAGGCGAGTGTGATCACCTGGATAAGCCACAAACGAAGGTCGCGATACAAGATGGCCAGCAACGATATGTCGAAGATCGCCATTAGCGCGCTGATAATAAGCAGTTGATGATGCGACCATGGCTGAAGATCTGCGAGCGCGTAGCTCCAGCCGGAGAGAATCATCGGAACGCCAGCCACTGGCAGCTCGCGTTCGAGCTCCTGGCTTTGTGCGTGGGTCGCGACCCGCTCATTGGTCGTCACAAATCCAGTTGTCAGCGATGGGTCTCTTCCGAAGTAGCGGTCCACTAAGAACCACCAGCTCGATGATTCCGGCAATTGAGTACGCCAGTTCGGCAGCGGCGTGTTTTGATCGGAAGCATGTTGTAAGTCGGCGAGCAACGCGAACGCGGGCTCGAACGAGTCGCGGTTGAATCCTTCGGCATCCAGCGTTTGCTCCAGCGTCTCGCGCGCTCCTTGAAAGTTGATCGTGCCCAATCGTTGTCGATTTGTTTGCATCCAGTTTGGTGACGGGCAAAGCGCCGCGGGCGTCGAGAAGCTTTTGATTTTGCCCGCTGCCCTGAGTTGCCGCCAATGCGCTGAGATTTTTTGCCAGTAATCGTGCAGTTTTTGAGGATTTGCTTCATGAACAATCGCTAGGACCGGTTCCCAGCGCACTGGCATCTTGTGCATGATTTCATCCAGAGCGCGACTCGCACGGATGTTTTTTGGCTGCAATGAACGTGTGCTGGCTTCGAAGCGGAGTGGCGGAACCGGCGAAAAGCCAATGGCAGTCAGGAGCAACAAAACTACACTCGAAGAAATCAGCATGGGCGCCGGTTTGCGCACAGTCCATCGCACATAATTTCTCACAACGTCGAAGAACCAATCATGGCGAGCGGCCCCGTGTCGCTCGCGGACAAACAGAAACAAAATCGAGCACATGAACAGGCCGGCGACGAAAATCCCGATCGCAATGAGCACACCGAGTTCGGAGAAGCTCATCGCGCCGCTCAGCACCAGCGCAAGAAATCCGACTGCCGTTGTGAGCGCGCCAAAAAAAACCGCGCGTCCAAGTCTTGCCACTGACGTGGCGATGGCCTGTTGATGCGGTTCTCCATCCGCTCGTGCCTGATGGTAGCGTCCGATGGTGAGAATTGCGAAATCCACGCCCAGCCCGACCAGAATCGCGCAGAAGGCAACGCTGATCATGCTGAGTCGCCCGAAAAGAAGCTGACCGGCTGTCAACGCAACCAGGCAAGATAAAAGAAGGCAAAATGCCATGCCCACCAAGGGCAGCCATCGGCGAAAACCTGCAAAGAAAATGATGCCTACCAGCACGACTGATCCGAGCAACGTTGCCACAACGTCGTAACGCATGCTCAACGAAATCTCCGACACGAAAGCTGGGCGCCCGGTAACGAGAACTTGCAACTCAGCGCCTTCCCATCCTTCTGCCGCGGTCGCACGCAATTCATTCACCCCGCGCATCAGACGCTGGCATTCAAACGCGCTGACAGTCGTTTGGTTCGTTACTACCACAAAGATCCGCATAGTACGATCTGGCGATGTGAGTGGCTGTTCCTGTTCGATCACGGTGCTTTCCGCAAATGGCTTGAGCGCCGGCGCAATCAGGCCAAGGGGGTCGAACGAAAGCTCGAACTCCGGCCGCGGTGAGCCGGCCTCGATCTGTTGACGCAAGCGTTGAAGACGATCGCGAATTTTTTCCGGTTGCAAGATCGACATCGTTTCATCGAAAGCAGCGGGCTCCAGGTTGAGAAGTAACGGGACCGCGATTGACTGGAGATCACGAACGCCTTCAGAAGTGGCCATCGGCGAACCCGCCAGCACGCGCGCGCACCAGGGTTGCCGCCGTAATCGTTCCACAAATACTGGCGCAAACTCTTCCAGTTTATCGACATCATTTGGATTACACACAAGCGCGAACGTCAGCTCCCGGGTTTGTTCAAAATCGCGATCGTAAATTTTGAGACCTTGCACCGATGAAAATCTGCCGGGCAAAACGTTGAAGACCTCGGAATCAAGTCGCAACGAACTGGCGAGAATCGCAACGCAAGCGGCGGTCAGCACAGCCATACCACACCAGACCAGTGCGCGACGCTGAGTGATTGTTCGGGCGATAAAATCGCTGGTGCGCATGAACAAGCCACATTCAACACGAACCGGCCCGAAGATGCCAATGTTGTAACCGTTTTGTTATTGTCCCCGGTCTAAAAGGCCGGTGTTAATCAGAACCGAAATAGAAACGTCTCATTGCCGGCGACGTATCGCAGGATCTTCTGATTCGGTGCGCGTAGGAATTGATCTCGCAGCCCGAGCCAGCCGTGCAACTGCGGCGGAGCTTGTGCAACGGGTCCAGACCAGCCCTGGCGAGCAAAGGCGCCGGTGATTTTTGCGAAAGTGTCGTCCTGTCGGAGCGACAGCAGCGTTATTCCTGGGCCTTTCGACACTGTGAGTTCAAAATCGCCCGTCTTTGAAACGCGTACGAGAGCATCACCAATTAGGGTTGTTTTGGCATTTCGATACATGAGCTGACCGGTTTTGGTCTGCCACCCAGTAGTCGGTTCAGAGAATTCGTGACGCGAGACGCTTGCACAACTTGTTACGCAGAACACAGCAATCGCGAAGAGCCAAAAGAATCCTGTAGCGACGGCCCGGTGGGCCGTAATCGAACTCATGATACGACACCGGCTTTTTGAGCCGGCGCGATCGCTTCATCCGCCTTTGGTACGAGCGTGAGCCGCGGGGCAATCGGATGATGGCGTTGTAGCCAGACCAGAAAATAAAATACCCACATCCGCCAGCGAATAGGGAAGCTGTTGCCGACATTTCCGCCAAGCACAGCATTCACTGCGGGCGCGAGCCCGAGCACATTGCGTGGTGCAAGGAAGACTTCGATGAACTCCTTCGTGTACCATGCGTTCACAAAGCGAAGGTAAACATCCATCGCGCGATTCACTGCTCGCTCGTACTGCGGGAACAACCGCTTCGCCTCGTGCGGATGGTCGAGAACTTCGTTGAGCGCGTCGGCGGCAAGTTCGCCGCTGAACACGGCAAGGAAAACGCCGCTACTAAAAATTGGATCGATAAAACCGGCGGCATCGCCTGCAAGCAGCCACCGGTCGCCGTGCAATCGCGCGGTGCGATAGGAAAAATCCGCCTCGACGTAAACTTGCGACACACGCCGGGCGCTTGTCATCCGTTTGGCGGTAATTGGCTGTTCGGCCAGTGCCTGATCGAGAAATTCTTCAGCGCTGAGCTTGGACTTTCGAAACGTTTCGCTGTCGAGAACCACTCCAACGCTGGTGCGCTCAGAGCTGAGTGGAATCAACCAAAACCAGCGATCAATGGCACGGATCAAAACTGTGAGCGTGCCGTCAATTCCTTCTGCGCGCCAGACACCGTCGTAGTGCGCGAAAATCGATAGTTTCTGAAGATGATCGTAGGTCTTTTTAATTTTGAATTGCCTGCCGAGCACCGATGTGCGCCCGCTTGCGTCGATCAGATAGCGTGCCCGAATCGAATTAGACGTGCCGTTGGACTGAACTCCCAGCTCGATGTCTTCATTCGAGAACTCCACGCGATCGACCGAAGTTTCCTCGTGCACTTCCGCGCCGCATTCGGCAGCATGATCCAATAGCACCTTATCGAAATCGCCGCGTGTGACCTGATAAGCATGATCGGTTTGGGAGCGATAGCCGTCTTTGAAATAAAACTTGGTTCCAGTTTCCGAGCACGCACCAATGATTTCGCCGCCGAATTTTTTCATGAACCCGGCGCGCAAAAATTTTTCGTGCAGACCCAACCGGGTAAACGCTTTCATGCTGAAAGGCAGCAGCGATTCGCCGATGTGAAATCGCGGAAATTTTTCGCGTTCGAACACGATCGCGCGCCACCCCGCGCGCGCGAGCAGCGCCGCGGCCGTGCTCCCGGCCGGTCCACCGCCAATGATCGCGACATCGTACATGGCATTGCTCACCGTGGTTGATGTTAGCAAATCTTCCAGATTTTGGTAGAACCGATCTCATAAATGGCGCTGTCATGTTGAGCGAAGCGAAACATCCAGCTACTTCAACCGATTACGGATGGTGGTTTGCCTGTGAAACCGACCAAAATTTATCGCGCTGTTTGACTACCAAATTATTCGAAGTAGCTGGATTCTTCGCGTCGCTCAGAATGGCAACTGAGGCGCATGCCCGTCTGGCCCGTGTTGCATCGCGGCCCGATGCCGGATTCGTGCTAAGGTTTGCGGACGTAAGATGAAGCTGATCGATCGATTTGTTAGCCGCGAGTTACTGGTGAACGTGGCCTTTGCAATCGCAGTGCTGAGCATGGTTCTCGTGGTCGGGAACATTTTCCGGAAACTTCTTCCGCTGCTGATAAATCACGATGTTCCGGTGGAATACCTGATCACGTTCATCGCGTATGTGCTGCCGTTCTCGCTCATTTTCACAATTCCATGGGGATTATTGACTGCGATCTTGCTCGTATTTGGACGGCTTTCCGCGGACAACGAACTAATCGCGTTGCGCTCCAATGGCGTGAGCATTTCGCGCATCTGTGTTTCGCTGGGCGCGATCGCGGCCGGTTGCACGGCGATCTGTCTGTGGCTCAACGTGCAAGTTGCGCCGGCTGCTCAGGAAAAATTGCGCAGCACGATTTTCGATCTGGCCACGCGAAATCCGATGGCCCTTTTTGGAAGCGATCAGATCATCGACCAATTCCCCGGGCGCAAGATTTACGTGGGCAAGAAAGATGGCAACAAGCTCGAGAACATTACGGTGTTCGAGCTGGACGGGAGTTCGCTGCCGGTAAAGGTGACTTTCGCGCGCACGGGGATGCTCGAAGCTGATTTGGCGAACAAACAGGTCCTGATGCACCTGTATCAGGCGCGTTACCAGGAGCGCGATGCGAAAGATCCCTCCAACCTGCGGAAGATTCGAGACGGAATCAACATGGTGGAAGGCACATTGCCTATCAGCCTCGAAGAGCTTTACGAGAAAGAGAAAAAACGGCCAAGCCGTTCCGCGTTGTCGATCGAGCAATTGCTTGAGCAATTAAAAAGTGAGAACCAGGGAGAACGCAGCGCCAGCCGCACCGAAATCAACAAGCGCTTTTCGTTTCCGTTCGCGTGTATGGCCTTCGCAATAATCGGGGTGCCGCTTGGTGTCACCGCTCACCGCCGTGAGACTTCAATTGGGTTTGCCATGGGTTTGATGGTGGCCACCACTTATTTTCTCTTTGTCATCATCGGCGATACGCTGCGCGGCAACCCGCAGGTACATCCAGAGCTGATTGTCTGGTTTCCTAATGTTCTCTTTATCGTACTGGGCGCGTTTTTATTTCGCCGACTCGCGCGGCAATAGCTGGATTTTTACGGCGCAGCTAGCGTGGGCGCTGGATTTCCCTGTCGTCACTCTCGCGATCGTGCTGGTTTTGTACTTCATATTTGTGCGCAGCCGAATGGGCTAGCTAACGAAGGATTAATTCGCGGTCATCACTTCAAGCTTCCTCTGGCTCCGCTCCTAGCGAGAGCGAGGGCGCCGTCACTGTCGCGGCTCGGGGTCGAAGAACTGGAACGCGTACGAGAAGAGCGTCCCAGAGATAAACGGCCACACACGCCAGCACCAAAATCGATGCATACGGCCGAATGTTGTGGAGCAGGTCAATCGCCCGCAGCGTCGAGTCGAGTTTTTTGTCGATCAGCATTACGTGCATGATCATGGCCGTGCTCGCGATCGAGATGATGAAATGCACGATGCTTAATCTGACGCTGACCCCCAGCGCGACAGCGCTGACGACCGCGCCCCACATGAGATAGCGCTCATGCATTTGGCCAAGTAACGCAAACATCAGCAGCCATGGTGTCGCGATCGCGATCAGGATATTCGGATTGCGGGCGTGATGACGTCGTGCCATTCCGCGTGCACACAGAACCAGGGCGCCAAGGTAAAGCAAACGCAGCGCCCATTGCAGCGTCAGATCCAAATCGAGCGATCCGATGTGAGCCGACAGAAGAGAATCTTTCAATGACCAGCCAAGCTCGGAGAGGAGCGATGCAAGGTTGTAGCACGAGCTGATGAACAGGTAGGGATAATGTTCGCTGCCGTAGATAAAACCGACTTGTAACCACGTGAAGCTGCCACCGGTCAACGCACCGATGAAAAATGCCGCGCAGCCTGTAATTCCGGCGAGCCACGCCCCTGAATGGCGATATTCATAGCGCCGAAGAAATAACAAGGTGACGCCAGCGACAATAGCAAAGGAGATCCAGGCCAGCCTATTGTGCAAAACCCACGGCGAAACGATGAGCGCCGTCGTCGCAGTGAAGCCGGCGAGCATCCGCAGCGCGCGGATCCACTTTTTTTGCCACAACGGCCAGAGAACAAAAAAAGGCGCAACGAATAACAGTTGTCCTTTGAGCATTGCGCCCAGTGCGAGCAAACACCCACACCAGAACCAGCGATTTTTCAACGCTGCGAGTGCGGCGAACAGATAAAAAGGCAACACCCAAACATCCCACTGCGGCCAGCCATGCGCGTCGAGAATCATCGATGGTTCAAGCCATGCGGCGGTCGCCGCGGCGAGACCTGCAAAGTGACCCCTCACCTCAGTCCTCTCCCCTCGGAGGGGCGAGGCGGATCGCACGCTCGCGCGCCCACGATTGCGTGACCAGGAGGCCGACGTGGGTGGCCTCTCCTCTTCGCCAAGAGGAGAGGGGGAGGGTGAGGAGTTGGCTCGCCGCACGCAGAAGCGAACCAGGAAGAAAATTGCTATCGCGGATAGCAGTTCACACAGGACATTGATCTTGAGCAGAGGATTGATGAGCTTTGGATGTCCATCATCGACTTCGGGGAATTCGCTGCGCACATGTTTTGCCCAGACCGCCATGACCAAAAGTCGCAGCGGTGGATAATCGAGGGCGTAATCATTTTCGTAGGCCTCATCCTTGACTCGGTCGTATAGCGCGAAATAGCCGCGGAAGAATCCTGCCCATGAATTGGCAGAAACTTCATCGGGCGACAACCTATGCGCCTCTGCAAGAACCTCGCTCCCCCAGTAAAAACCGTTGA
>QHMS01000054.1:5321-12991 GCA_003217895.1 Verrucomicrobiota bacterium | reverse complement strand
GATGATGATCAACGCGCTCATCGTCGGCGCGAGATCGTCATGCGGGTTGCGTTCGAAGCTCATGTTCTCAGTAAAATATTCCGGTTTCACTAGCTTGCCGACATCGTGAAAATAAGCGCACACCCGGCAAAGGGTCGCGTTCGCGCCAACGGCTTCTGCTGCGGCTTCCGCGAGATTGGCCACGACGAGGCTGTGATGATAAGTGCCGGGCGCCTCTATGGTCATGCGCCGTAGCAACGGGTGATTCAGATCGGACGCTTCCAACCAAGAAATGTCCGTTGTGATTCCAAACAGATTCTCCAGCATCGGCAGCGCGCCACCAGCGATTGTTGCCGTGACGATGCCATTGCCGATGGCCAGAGCGCTTTGCAATCCGAGCATGCCCCAGTCATTGGCCACCGGGTAAAACCAATTGATCGGCCCGATCAACCCAAACGTCAGTGACAACAGCCAGATGGCGAGCCCGACATAGAAACCGGCACGGATCAATTTGCTGCGGCGTCGTACCTGCAACGTAAGAGAAACTGCAGTGAATCCGCTGATCAGACTGGTTATTAGAAGAGGTGCATCAATTGGACCAAACAACATGCTACCCCATAGGCTCACGAAAAATGCGGCGTAGAGGCCGTGCTGTCGGCCGAGTAACACGCTTAACACGAGCGGTGCAAGCGCGTAGGGCGTGATCAATCCAGCCATTTCCGGCTTTAGGAATCGATAGTTGCCGCTGTTACAAATAACCAGCAATAGTTTGGTGACGGCCAGTTGCACAAAAATAACGACAAAAACGAGAAGGATTCGCGAGTTTTGCGCAAAGCTCTTTGGCTGATTGATCCAAAGCTGGGTAATCGCGGTAGCAAGGACCAGCAGCGCAATTAAGAAATTCTTCGTCGGCTCCGGCTGTTGCCCGCTAAAGACCAGAAATGCGAGACCACCGGCAAACATCGCAAAAATCAGCATCTTGATATAGGCGGAGCTTTCCAAGGTCCGCGTCAGTTCGCCGCGCGACTGACGGCGTCGCACCTTCCGCGAAGCAAGACCGCGCCTGATAAGTCGTCCGCGTTTCAGAAAGTCGAACATACTTTCTTTATTTGCGCGACGCCGGCGCAGGCGAGCGGTGCTGCTGGTATGCGCCGATGATAGCGCGCACCAGTTCATGCCGCACAACGTCGCGCTCGGTAAAATATACAGTCGCGATTCCCGGCACCGCTTTCAATGCCTGCAACGCCTCGACGACGCCGGAGCGTTTGTTCGCCGGCAAATCAATTTGTGTAACGTCGCCAGTCACCACGCATTTGGAATTCAAACCGATTCGTGTCAGCAACATGAACATCTGCTCGGTCGTCGTGTTTTGGGCCTCATCGAGGATGACAAAAGAATTGTTCAAGGTGCGTCCGCGCATATATGCCAGCGGGGCGACTTCAATGATCTGTCGCGCAATCGCCCGTTCCATTTCCTCCGCCTCCAGCATGTCACGCAACGCATCGTAAAGCGGACGGAGATACGGCGTAATCTTTTGTTCGAGGTCGCCCGGGAGAAATCCCAGCGCTTCGCCGGCTTCCACGGCTGGCCTCGCCAAGATAATGCGCCCTACTTGCTCCTTTTTGAGCGCTGCCACCGCCATTGCTACGGCGAGATAAGTCTTGCCCGTGCCCGCCGGCCCGATTCCAAAAACTACGTCGTGCTTTTGAATTGCCTCAACGTACGCGCGCTGATTCGCGCTGCGCGCTACAATCGGCGGCTTGCGCGACGACGTTGTGATTTTTGTCGAAACAATGTCGCCGAGATTTGCCGCGTGGTCTTCGCTCACGGCTTTAAGGGCGTAATTAAATTCGTGTTTATGAATGTCCACGCCTTGCTGGCGCGCTTTCTCAAGTTGGTCGAACACCTGCTGCGCTTTATCGACACGGTTTGCGTCCCCCTCCAATTTTACCCAGCCCTCGCGCGTGGTTACTTTCACGCCCAGTGAGTCCTCGAGGTTTTTCAACAGTTTAATGTCGTTCGCGTAAAGCGACTGCAAAGCGCGTGGGCTCTCAAACTGCAAAGTTCGCGTTTCAGTCATTTTTTAAGTGGCATCGGCATCTGTGCCGATCGATTGGCTCGCCACGGCGAGTCCGTCCTGTGGCGGACTGGAAGCCAATGCCACTAAGCTTACCGGAAGCCATACACTAGCGCCCAGTGCGTACGTTCCTCTGGTGATTCCTCAACACTAACTATGATAAAATAGCTGCCGGTAGCTTTTGGTATCACGTGCGCGGCTGCGAAGTGTCCTTTCTGCCATCCGTCTGATTCTTCCGCCAGCTTTCCGTCCGAATCATAGACGTGAACGGAAACCTTTGCCCGATCGACTTCCGTTCCTAACCAAAACCAATATTCGTTTCCTTTAAACAATTGCTGCCGCACAGCTTTTTTCTCTCCAGAACCGAGATCGCCTCCCCAGTAATCCTCACGCACCTGAAATCCTTGTTTCACGTAAGGTTCTGCCGCCTGCAGCGCAAATGACTGCGCATCATCCACGGTTGCGAAAATCGCAGGCTGTAGTGCTACGAGCGCCAGCAGTGGAGAACCATAGCGGAAAAGAACTTTCGCCAACAAGTTCATTGAAATTCCTTAATCTCTCACCACGATGCCATGGCCGAGCCGCGTCGTGATCTCATTGACCTTCTTTACGGATGCGGCGGGAATACGTCGATCACCGACATCAATTAACGGTTTCACCTCGACCAGCGCGTCTTGAATTTGGTGGATAATTGGGAGATTGAACTCCGGCATTGCCTGCAGCCTTGTTTGAAAATAGGAAAGCAGATCGGGCTGGTGGAGCAGCTCCGCGCCATCGGCGGAAAAATGCTCGTTCACAACCGACGTCAACACTTCCGTGCCACGCAGCCAGCCGCCCAGGCTGACAAGCTGCGACAGTTTTTCATCGTGCACTTCGTTCATCGCTTGCTGCACGCTGTTCTGAGTGCGGTCCAGTTCCTGGCGCACGTTCTCCCATTTGCGCTTGTCTGCCCCATCAATGATCGCTTTCGCATGCGGCGTGATTGAATTTCCCACCCCGATCCCTTTTGCCAGCGTCAAGACGCGCTGGCCAATCTCTTTTACCGTCGGTGCGTCTTCGGCCTGTACCGCGATGAAACCATCCGCGATCACAGTTCCAAGCAGAAGGGCGATGCGTGGGCGCTCGGTAAAGTTAGGTCCTTTGTCGCTGCGGACATGTTCCTTCCAGTTGACCGGGCCTAGTTTGTTCAATGCGCCAAAAATTTCATTCGGCAACGGCACTACAACATCTTCTACAGTTGTGGATAATTGTTTAACATCGATGTGCTGCGGGGCTTGGGCGCCATTTGCGCAGACCGCAAGCCCAAAGAATACACCTACGATTAACTTTACATGTCTGGTAAACGGAGTCATTGGCAGTTTCGACTGTTGATTTCAGCTTCGTATTCGCGATTTAATGGAGCGAACCTTAACCGGAACCGCTGCGCTACACAAATCGCTGCACAAACATTTTGACTCTCTTTAATCGAACCAGTTTTTTGCTTCGGCGGTATTGCCATTTTCTTTTCCTATGGATCTAAGCCGGCTACAGCAAGTCCTCGATCGCGCGCCTTCCATGCGGATCACGGTCATTGGCGATTTGATGCTGGACGAATTTGTCTGGGGGAAGGTCGGCCGCATCTCGCCGGAAGCGCCTGTCCCGGTGGTAGAAGTAACCGGCGAATCGTTTTACCCCGGAGGAGCGGCCAATGTTGCCCGCAATCTTCGTGAATTCGTCGAACACGTCGCCGTCATCGGAATGCTCGGTAAAGATCGCAGTGGCCAGCAATTGCGGGCATTATTAACTGCGCAGAACATTGATACCTCCAATGCCGTCGAGGACGAAACCTTTCACACGATTGTCAAAACCCGCATCATCGCACTGCACCAACAAGTGGTTCGTGTCGATCGCGAGAAAATTGTCACCCCATCGCCCGAGCAAATCGCGAAAGTAGTCGCCGCGATCCGAAAGACTATCCAGAAAACCGACGCGATTATCTTCGAGGATTATGGCAAAGGCTTTGTAACGACCGAGCTGGTTTCCGAAATTGCGCACGAGGCGCGCGCGGCCGGTAAAATCGTCGCGGCTGATCCCAACGCGCGACATTCTGTCGATTGGCGCGGGGTTACGGTAGTTAAACCAAATCGCGCTGAAGCCTTTCTCGGCTCAGCCGTTCCCTGGCGTGAACCAGACGAAGCTCCGGCGGAGGATACCGATCTGAGACGCGCGGGTGAAGCGCTTCTTAAGAAATGGGAAACAAAATATGTCCTCGTCACCCTCGGCGAACACGGCATGATGCTGTTTCAGCACAACGAGGCGCCGCATTACATCCCAACTAAGGCACGGCAGGTTTTCGATGTCTCCGGCGCCGGCGACACCGCTATTGCGCTCTTTACCCTGGGACTCGTCTGCGGAGCAACTCCGATTGAAGCGGCGGAAATCGCGAACCACGGAAGCGCGGTTGTGGTGAGCAAACTTGGAACAGCGACCGTGGCACGAGATGAACTTGTCGCTAGTTTCCGAGAGGACAGCGAACATGATTAATGCGCTGTCGCCCGCCGTCTTTCTCGATCGCGATGGCACTATTATGGAAGATTGTGATTATTGTTCCGACCCAAAAGACGTAAGGATTTTTTCAGGCGTGCCGGAGGCATTGCGAAGTTTAAAATCACGCGGTTTCAAACTGATTGTCATTACGAATCAGAGCGGGATCGGCCGCGGGCTGATGACAGTCGAGCAATATCGCGCCGTCGAAGCGGAAGTCCTGCGACAACTCGATGAGTTGATCGGGGCGACCTATTTTTGTCCCGACGTTCCCGGTCAACGTTCCATCTGTCGCAAACCAGCCCCTGGAATGATCCTGCAGGCCAAGCGAGAACACGGGATTGACCTTTCACGCTCGTTTTTCATTGGCGACAAAGAAATCGATGTCGAGTGCGGTCGCAACGCTGGAGTGCGCACGGTCCGCGTTCAAACAGGCTTCCAACAGGACACTACTGCCAGCACGGCTGATTGGGTCGCTAAGAACTTGCCTGCGGCGGCAGAGATAATTCTAGCCGAAACGTGACACCTGCTAACGAACCTTGGCGGCCACAGACCGCCGCTGCAACTGTAGCGGCGCTGTATGAGCAACTAGCCTATGAATAAAGCGGTGGGCATTATTCCAGCTCGATGGAGTTCCACACGTTTTCCGGGAAAACCACTGTATCTCATTTTTGGTAAGCCACTTCTACAACATGTCTGGAAACGATGCCGGAGAGCGAAAAACCTCGACTCGGTAATTATCGCCACCGATGACATGCGCATCGCGAAGGTCGCTTTCGATTGGGGCGCAGAAGTATCCTTAACTGCGCGAAAACACCAAAGCGGGACCGATCGGGTCGCCGAGGTGGCACGCAACGCAAAGCAGTTCGCGTTCGTCATAAACATTCAGGGTGACGAGCCATTGATCGATTCACATCTAATCGACAGGCTCGTCGAAAAACTGCGGTCCCATCGCAAGATCGACATCGTCACTGCCGCGCATCCGTTCGAGAATCCCGCCGAAGCATCCTCCCCACACCAGGTCAAGGTGGTTGTCGATGCGCGTGGGCGCGCACTTTATTTTTCACGCGCAGCGATCCCCTACCCCCGCAATCCTTCGAAAATAAAATATCTTCGTCATCAAGGCATCTACGGCTTCCGGCGCGACGCGCTGTTGCAGTTTGTAAGATGGAAACGGGGTCCACTGGAGCGCGCAGAGTCGCTGGAGCAATTGCGCCCATTGGAAAATGGTGTAAGTGTTCATGTGCTCCTTACGAAACAGGGTTTCCCCGGAGTGGATACGCCGACCGACGCAGAAGCGTTGGAGCGAAAGCTCGCTCGCGCAGAAGGAAGGACGCGGCCCCGATGAAATACATTTTCGTCACCGGTGGCGTCGTCAGTTCGTTAGGCAAAGGTTTGACCGCGGCCTCGCTTGGCACGCTGCTCGAAGCCCGTCGTCTGCGGGTCGTTCTGCAAAAATTTGATCCGTATCTCAATGTTGATCCCGGGACGATGAACCCGTTCCAGCACGGAGAAGTTTACGTGCTCAACGACGGCGCGGAGACTGATCTCGATCTTGGCCACTACGAACGCTTCACCAACTGCGTCCTTACGAGGCACAACAACCTGACCAGCGGCCAGGTTTACGAGACCGTGATTTTAAAAGAGCGTCGCGGTGATTATCTCGGCAAAACTGTGCAGGTAATTCCGCATGTAACCGACGTGATCAAAGATCGGATCCGCAAACTTTCCGATGAAAGCAAATATGACGTGGTGATCACGGAAATCGGCGGTACGACCGGAGACATTGAAGGTCTTCCATTTCTCGAAGCGATCCGGCAATTCATCCTCGAAGTCGGCCCGCAAAATGTGGTGAACATGCACGTCACGCTTGTTCCGTACATCAAGACCGCGCACGAACTAAAAACAAAACCCACGCAGCAAAGCGTGGCAAAGCTCCGCGAAATCGGGTTGCAGCCGCAAGTGCTGATTTGCCGCACCGAAAAACCGCTCGACCGCGACGTGCGTCGCAAATTGTCTATGTTCTGCAGCGTTTCTGAAAAAGCTGTGGTCGAGGAGCGCGACGTCGAGCACACGATTTACGAAGTGCCGTTGATGCTGCACACCGAGGGACTGGACGCGCTGGTCTGCGATCTTCTGCATCTGGAAACTCCTGAACCCGATCTGGCAGACTGGCGGAAATTTGTCGAACGCGTCGTTAGCCCAAAACGATGCGTCAAGATCGCCGTAATCGGCAAATACATGGATGTCCGTGATGCTTATAAGAGTATCTACGAATCGCTCACCCATGCCGCGGCGAGCGAAGACTGTGGAATCGACCTGAAACTTATAGATGCCGAATCCTTGGAGCGCGGCATCGATAGCCAACTGAAAGATATAGCCGGCGTCCTGGTTCCCGGCGGATTTGGCGTTCGCGGTATTGAAGGAAAAATCAACACCGCGCGTTACGCGCGCGAGAATAAGATTCCGTATCTGGGCCTTTGTCTTGGCATGCAAGTAGCCACAATCGAATTCGCGAAGAACGTCTGTGGAATCAAAGACGCGAATAGTACTGAGTTTGACAAGGACACCCCTGAGCCCGTGATCTCGCTGTTGGAAGAGCAGCGAGGCGTTCGTAAAAAAGGTGCAAGTATGCGGCTGGGCACGTGGCCGACGCAAATAGTCAAAGGCACGCTGGCGGAAAAAATCTACGGCGACAGCGAGGTGACGGAACGACACCGGCACCGCTACGAATTCAACATGAAATATCGCGACCGAATGAATGTTAAGGGCTTTGTGATTTCAGGGACATCACCGGATGGCACCCTCGCCGAATTGATCGAGCTCCGCGATCAGCCGTATTTTCTTGGCTGCCAGTATCACCCCGAATTCCAAAGCAAACCGAACAAACCGCATCCGCTCTTCAAAGGGTTTATTCAGGCATGCCTGGAGCGACAGGTTGGCCGTGCGACGCGCGCTCGAGCCGATCAAGAATCGCAGCTCCGAGTCCCCGAGAGGGAACTCGTTCCGCAACGATAAGGTCGAGCCTGAGCGTGTCGAGCTCGCGCAGATAGCGAAACAAATTTGCTGCGGCTTCGCGCAGGTCCTGTTT
>QHMS01000054.1:0-5307 GCA_003217895.1 Verrucomicrobiota bacterium | reverse complement strand
AAAACAATTCGGCATTATCAACCAAACGCAGCGGTGTTTTTGGCGCATAATGCGAGGGGAATTGTCCCGGAGCAGAAACTCTTCTTGCCGGAGTGACGAGATCGATTTTGGCAAATTCGGATAATCGCTCTGCAGTGATCGGACCACGACGCAAAACCCCGATGCTTTCTTCACGTAGGGTAACGATGGTCGATTCAATTCCATGCTCGGTTGGCCCCGCGTCGATGATCAGCGGAATTCGCCCGCCGAGTTCATCGAGCACGTGCTGCGCGGTCGTTGGGCTGACACGACCGAATCGATTCGCGCTTGGCGCAGCCAGCGGAAGATCCAGTTCACGCACAATTTCGGCGAAAACCGGATGCGCGCTGATTCGCACCGCAACAGTATCGAGACCTGCGGTCACAATTTCGGGAACGATCTCGCGTTTCGGCAAAACCATTGTAAATGGTCCCGGCCAAAACTTGTCGGCAAGTTTTGAAATCAGTTGCCGACCCTGCGCCGAAACATTGACAACTTTATCCAGCCAATCGCGCCTCGGAAGGTGGACGATGAGCGGATCGAAGCGCGGACGTTTCTTGGCTTCAAAGATTTTCGCGACAGCAATCGGCTTCAGCGCGTCAGCAGCGAGCCCGTAAACGGTTTCTGTCGGCAATGCGACGATTTCGCCTTTGCGCAACAGTTCAACCGCCGCAGCGCGGTCGGTTGAAATCACTGTTTTCACTTTGGCAGTTTTACGGCCAATACCGCTTCGGACTGTTTCCTGCGGAAGTCTTCCAATTTTTGGCGAATCGTCTCGTCGGATGTAGCCAGAATCGCCGTGGCGAGAAGCGCGGCGTTTTTTGCGCCGGCTTCGCCAATCGCCAGCGTGCCGACGGGAATCCCACCCGGCATTTGGGCTGTCGATAAGAGCGAGTCGAGTCCGTGAAGCTTCGATTGAATCGGAACACCGAGAACCGGCAGCCACGTGTGCGCCGCAATGACTCCAGCCAAATGCGCCGCGCCACCCGCACCCGCAATGATCACGCGAACTCCGCGCGATGCCGCTTTCTGCGCGTACTCCGCCGTGCGTTCAGGAGAACGATGAGCCGAAGTCACATCGATTTCATACCCAATCCCGAATCCTTCTAATGCGGCCGCCGCCTCCCGCATGATATCCAGATCGGAATCACTCCCCATGACAATCGAAACCAGCGCCTTGCTCATGAATTCCTCTTTCGCGACCTAAATGGAAACTAGAAACCAGAAACGCGAAACTATTTCTTCAGCGCCCTTGCGGCGATGTCCTTGCGATACTGAGCCCCCTCGAACTTAATCCTGGATACACCCTCATAAGCGCGTTCGAAGAGGGCTTCTTCGTTAGCGTGCAGCCACACGATAACGCCAAGCCGTTTCAAGAAATCGACATTCTTTTCACGTAACACGATTCCACCCCCGGTGACGATGATCATGGGTTTTGTCGGCGCGAGTTCACGAAGCGCTTGAGTTTCCGCTTCACGAAAGCCTTGCTCACCATGTTTGGAAAAGATTTCGGAGATCGAGATTCCGAACTTCAAGGCGACGATGTGATCGGTATCGACCAAGGCGAGCTTCGTCTGCCGCTGCAGGCAGCGTCCAACGCACGATTTGCCCGCGCCCATCATACCGATGAGCACGATCGATTTGCTGGGTTGATTCACGATGCTTAAGCTCCAAACTTCAACGTCCAACATCCAGAGAAAATTCAAACTTGGAAACTCCAATCGCGTCCGATGCGTTTTGGAGCTTGATAACTTGGAACTTCTCTGGAGCTTGGAACTTGGAGTTGGAGTTTCAAGCAAACGTTATGCCTGCGCAAAAATCACCTCCTCTGGTTGCCATTATCATGGGTAGCAAATCGGATTGGGAAACGATGCGGCACGCTGCGGAAACGCTTGATGATCTTGGTGTGCCAAAGGAAGTGCGCGTCCTGTCCGCTCATCGTACCCCGGACGCGACCGCGGAGTTTGCGCGCAAAGCGGCGGACGGCGGCTTGCGAGTCATCATCGCCGGCGCGGGCGGCGCAGCGCATTTGGCCGGAGTCGTTGCTGCTCATACTTGGCTGCCCGTTCTTGGTGTGCCGATTCAATCGAAGCTGCAAGGACTCGACTCACTTTTATCGACAGCCCAAATGCCGGGCGGAATTCCTGTTGGCACATTGGCGATCGGCGAGGCGGGCGCCAAAAACGCAGCGCTTCTTGCCGCAGCGATTCTGGCTACGACCGACACAACAATTCGCCAGAAATTGGAGGCATTCCGCAGGAAGCAGTCCGAAGCGGTATTGGCTGCGAAATTGCCAAGGTGAAAACGGTGATTTCAACCGACCGCGCTGCGGCGGTTGAACTGCTGCGCAACGGCGAAATTGTTGCGTTGCCTACAGAAACTGTTTACGGTCTCGCTGCTGACGCACTGAACCCAATTGCAGTCGCGAAAATCTTTGAAGCAAAGGAGCGTCCGCGCTTCGATCCGCTAATTGTTCACCTACCGCATCGTGATTGGCTGGAAAAGATTGTCGATCTCTTCGCTCAAGATCGACAATTGATCTTGAAACTGGCCGAGCGGTTTTGGCCTGGTCCGTTCACGATGGTTTTGCCGAAACGCGAAACCGTTCCAGAAATCGTGACCGCGGGTCTCGATACGGTCGCAGTTCGGATCAGCGGGCATCCGGTTTTTTCGGAAATCATTTCGACGTTTGAAAAACCCCTCGCTGCACCAAGTGCAAATCGATTCAGTCGGATTAGCCCCACGACGGCCCAGCACGTTCACGATGAGCTCGGCGGCCGGATTCCCTTGATCATCGATGGCGGATCGACACAGCATGGAATTGAATCGACAATCATCACTGTTCGTGACGGCAAGGATTGTCTTGAGCGCAGTCGAAGGATCGAGATCTTGCGCCGCGGCCCGATCACTGCCGAGCAATTATCCAAATTTGCCGAGGTTCGCGTCTTCACACCAACGGGAAGAGTCTCCGCGCCGGGACAATTGTCGTCGCATTATGCACCCAAGACACCGTTGCATCTGGTTGACTATGCCGAATCATTTTCGCCGCAAGAAAACCAGCAGGTCGGCTTACTCGCCTGGAATCCAGTTGAATCGGAGAAGGGATTCGCGGTAGTTCGCCGCTTAAGTGAACGACAAGACCTGCGTGAGGCGGCTGCGAACCTCTTTCGCTATCTGCGTGAGCTCGATCAAGCCGACGCCGATCTTATCGTTGCGGAACGAGTTCCCTCTCAGGGACTCGGCGCGGCGATAATGGATCGGTTGCAACGCGCGGCGCACGATCCATCGGATGAGCAAGGCAGGCCTGAATGAATCCTTTGAACAGCGGGTGCGGCTTGTTTGGTTTGCTTTGAAATTCGGGATGATATTGGCAGCCCACAAAATACGGGTGATCGCGAAGCTCAATCAGTTCGGCGAGGGTGCCATCCGGTGAGGTTCCTGAAATTACAAAGCCCTTGGCGTTCATTCGATCACGATACTTCATATTGAACTCGTAGCGGTGCCGGTGTCGCTCCGTCACGTCAGTTGCACCGTAGATTCTCTCCGCGAGCGTGCCTCGGATAATCTTCGTCGGCCATGTGCCCAGCCGCATGCTTGCGCCTTTGTTACGGATGCCACGCTGCTCTTCCAGCAAAGAGATCACGGGCTCTGGGGCATCTTTGTCGAACTCAGTGCTATTTGCGTTTTTGATTCCACAGACGTTCCTCGCGAATTCAATAGTTGCCACTTGCATGCCAAGGCAGAGACCAAGATACGGAATCTTCTGCTCGCGCGCGTAACGGGCGGCATTGATTTTTCCTTCAGCTCCGCGAGCGCCAAACCCGCCAGGAATCAGGACGCCGGCCACATCCTTAAATTGGCCATCGACGCCTTGCTGCAACGATTCGGCATCGATAAGTTTGAGATCGATTTCGCAATCTTCGTCGGCCCCAGCGTGGGTGAGCGATTCGTAGATACTTTTGTAGGCGTCACGGACATCCATGTATTTGCCGACCACGGCGATCTTGACGTGTTTACTCGGACTGACGACCCGCTCGACGAATTTTCGCCAATCTGCCAGATCGGGTTCGGAGGTTTCGAGGTGCAAAAGATCGCACACCAGTTGGTCAAGTCCCTCCGCATGCAGGGTCAATGGCACCTCGTAAATCGTATGCTCGACGTCGCGTTCCTCGATCACCGCTTTCTCAGAAACGCTGCAAAACATCGACAATTTTCGCCGCACATCGGGGTCAAGCGGTTTTTCGGTGCGGCAAATCAACACCTGGGGCTGCAAACCGATCTCGCGCAGCTTGGCCACACTTTGCTGCGTCGGCTTTGTTTTCAACTCATGTGCGGCCTTGATGTACGGAACAAGCGTAACGTGCATGTTCAGCACATTTTGCAGACCGACTTCGAGAACGAACTGCCGGATCGCTTCCAGAAATGGAAGACCTTCAATATCGCCGGTCGTGCCGCCAATTTCTGTGATGACGACGTCGTATTTGCTCTCGTCGGAAAGTTCGCGGATGCGATCTTTAATCACATTAGTGACGTGTGGGATCACCTGCACGGTTTTGCCCAGATAATCGCCACGCCGTTCCTTTAAAATCACGGTCTCGTAAACCTGCCCGCTGGTCAGGTTATTGTGCCGCGTGAGGACGCAGTTGGTAAAGCGCTCGTAATGGCCCAGATCAAGATCGGTTTCCGCGCCGTCGTTGAGCACATAAACTTCCCCGTGCTGGAACGGATTCATCGTCCCGGGATCGACGTTGAGATAAGGATCAAACTTTTGGAGGACAACCCGCAAGCGGCGCGCCTCAAGTAAGGTACCGAGCGAGGCTGCGGTCAACCCTTTGCCTAACGAACTGACTACTCCGCCGGTGACGAAAATGTATTTCATCTGGAGCGAACCCTCCGTTGTGCGCGAGCAAGTTTTTGCTCCAGCGCTTCTGCGTCAGCCAGCGTATCTACACCGGGGGAACCATGTTTGGTAAGGAGCACATGAACTCTTACACTATTTTCCAACGCGCGCAATTGCTCGAGCGATTCCGCGCGCTCCAGCGGCCCCGTTTTCCATTTCACAAATTGCAGGAGCACCCTACGGCGAAAACCGTAAATACCCTGATGGCGCAGATAACAAACCCGAGAAGATTTGGCAGAGTAGGGGATAATGCTTCGCGAGAAATAAAGGGCGCAATTGTTCCGATCCACAACGACTTTATTTTGGTTCGGCGATTCTGCTTCCGTAGGATTGGCGAACGGATGCGCGGCAGTGACGATGGCGATCCTGCGATCCGAGCGGAGCTTTTC
>QHMS01000053.1 GCA_003217895.1 Verrucomicrobiota bacterium | reverse complement strand
GCGGCGTGGAAGACGAAACGCTGGCGTGCGGTACCGGGATTGTCGCAGGCGCGCTTATCTTCGCCTCTAGCGAAAAGGCGAACGCACCGATCAGTGTAATCGCGCGAGGCGGCGACGAACTGCAGGTGGGCTTTGAGAAGATCGCCAATCAGTTTCGCGACGTCACACTCACCGGCCCTGCCGAGTTTGTCTTTGAAGGCGGAACGGAGATTTCGACTTAACCACGGATGAACACGGATGCTCACGAATTTTTAAACCTAGCTCTTTTCTCATCTGTGTTTCATCCGTGTAAATCTGTGGCTTAAAAGAGATGTTTCGCGGCACGTTTACAGCAGTGGTCACGCCATTTCGCGATGGCGGTGTTGACGATTCGGCTTTCAAAAAACTGATCGAGACACAACTCGCCGCGGGGATCACCGGAATTGTGGCGATCGGAACTACTGGCGAATCGCCCACGCTCTCACACGACGAACGCGAACATGTAATTCGACTAGCTGTCACAACGGCGAATAAACGTTGCCTCGTTCTTGCGGGAACAGGTTCAAACGCCACGCAGCATGCCGTGGCCGACACGATAATGGCCGAGAAACTCGGCGTTGACGGCGCGCTGCTCGTCGCGCCCTACTACAACAAGCCAAGCCAGGAAGGCCTCTTTCGTCATTTCAAAGCAATCGCCGATGCCACTTCGCTGCCGATCATGCTGTACAACATTCCTGGCCGCTGCAGCGTGGACATCGTGCCGGAAACTGTTGTGCGTTTGGCAAAAGAGTGCGGGAATATTGTCGCGATCAAAGAAGCGAGCGGCAGCGTCGAGCGCGTCAGCGACCTGCGTCGCCGTTTGCCCGAATCGTTTACCATTTTGAGCGGGGACGATTCTCTTACACTGCCGTTCATGGCGGTTGGCGCAGCGGGCGTTGTGAGCGTGGCTTCGAATTTGTTTCCGGGGGAAGTCTGCGCGCTCGTGCGGGCCTGCGAATCGGGCGATTTAAAATCGGCGGCAAAATTGCATCGGAAATTGTTGCCGTTGTTTAAAGATTTATTCATCGAGCCAAATCCCGTTCCCGTGAAAACGGCGCTAGGCTGGCGTGGCGCGATGTCTGGCGAAGTTCGCTTGCCATTGTGCGAAATGAGCGAAGCAAACCAGGACCGCTTGCGCAAAACGTTGGAAGAATTCGAGCGAAAAAAAAATGATTTCTGAGCGCGAACCCCTCACCTCAATCTTCTCCCCTTCTGCGAGGGGAGAGGCGAACAAAACATCGGAGCGTGTGAGACTTGAATCGCCTCTCCCTTTGGAAGGGTGAGGGTTGTGGCAAGATGAAATCATCTGCGGTGCGAGTGTTACTCATCGGCGCGGCTGGGCGCATGGGAAAAACTATTATCAAACTTGCGAAGGCCGATCCGGCGATTGAGATCGCCGCGCAGTGCGATCTCGGCGATTCGATCGAGCCGGCGATAAAAAGTTGCGACGTGGTGATTGATTTCAGTAACCCGGACGCCATTACCGAAATCTGCCGCGCTGTGTTGCAGCATGGTAAATCGCTCGTCATCGGGACGACTGGCCATTCTCAAAAACAGCGCCAACTGATCGAAGATGCGGCGCGGTCCCTGCCAATTGTGTTGGCATCTAATTTCAGCGTCGGTGTAAACGTGCTTTTCTGGCTAACGCGCAAGGCTGCCGAATTAATTGGCCAGGAATTCAATCCCGAGATCATCGAAACGCATCACAAAATGAAAAAAGATGCGCCCAGCGGCACGGCCAAAACTCTCGCTGAGATTTTGAAAACAGCGCAAAAAAAAGAAATACCGATTCAATCTATTCGCGAAGGCGAGGTCGTCGGGGAGCATACCGTAATTTTCACGGGACCTGGCGAACGCCTCGAGCTCACGCATCGGGCAGCGAGTCGGGAAATTTTTGCTCGAGGAGCGCTGCGCGCCGCTGATTGGATCATGGGAAAGCCGCCGGGTCTCTACTCAATGCAGGATGTGCTGGGGCTGTAGAGGCAGCCGTGCCGGCTGCATTTCTCTAGGCATTCGCAGGCGACACGCCTGCCTCTACAGGAATTCAAGATGAGAACAGCCGTTGCGCTCGGATCGAATCGTGGAAATCGGCTGGAGAATTTACGCTCCGCACGAAGTGCAATTCTCGATCTCGCAAATGTGAAGCCGCCGGTTCTTTCATCGGCAATTTACGAAACTGAGCCGGTCGATTGCGAACCGGGGGCGGACAAATTCTTAAACGCGGTCGTTGAATTTGATTATGAAAGCGATCCTGCGCGTTTGCTCGAGCAACTGATTCGAATCGAAGAAGCGTTCGGCCGCAGACGCGATCATTTAAAAAATGTTTCGCGAACGATCGACATCGACCTGCTCTACAACGGCGACCGCAATATTGAAGATCAGCGATTGCAACTGCCGCACCCGAGGTTGCACTTGAGAAAGTTTGTCCTGCAACCGCTGGCCGATATCCGGCCCGGTTTGGTTTTGCCGAGGCAAACAAAAACGGTCAGCCAACTCCTGAAGGAACTGAAAGAATCCAGCGAGGTAGTTCGCTTTATGGACAATTGGTAAACGTCGAAGGCGTTGCCCAAGCACCGGCAAGGGCAGACGAGGGGAGATCGCCTTTCCTTGACGCTTACGTGACCCTGGGCGGCTGACCTTCGATTCTCAAAAGGGCGGTATTCGTTATTTTCAGTTCGACTGCCACGTCTCCGGTCGCTTCTCCCCTTGGCTGAAGGGGAGAGGATTAAGGTGAGGGGTGGCCGTTAAGAGCATCAAGCGGGTTGAGATCGTCCCTCACCCTCCCCCTCTCCCTTTCAAAGGGCGAGGCGACCCGCACGGCCCAAGACGATCGATGAACACTAGCGAAATTCCCGAAACTTAGCGCTTGCCACGTTGATCTGGTTATTGATATAACGCGGCTCCCCTAAAAAGATGTCAGACATTATCGGACATCGAAAGTTTGGACGCGTAATACCGCATGATGCACGAGCGCTACGTGCACGCTATCGGGCGTCTGATCTGCGGCCGTTGATCTCCTTAGAGCATGGCGCCGAAAATGTTCGGGGATTTACGCTTCTCGAACTGCTCATCGTCATCGGCGTCATTGCCATTCTGCTGGTGTTAATCGGTCCTGCGTTCACGACGCTAACAAGCGCGACCGACGTTACGAGCGCCATTTATGGAGTAAAGGGAGTGCTCGAAAACGCCCGAGCGTACGCAAAAGCAAATCACACCTATATCTTTGTTGGTTTTGCTGAAGTGGATTCTTCGGTTGATCCCTCGGTTAGTCCGCAGATTACCACTGGCGATACGCCATACGGCAGAGTGGCGGTGGCCGTAGTTGCGTCGAAGGACGGCACTTCATTATACCAATACGCCACGAGCGATCAGGGCAACGACTGGGCGGCCAGCTATGCCAATGGCACGCATCTGGTCGCGGTCGGGAAATTGCAGACATACGAGAATCTACATTTTGTGCCCGTTGATTTTGGATCGTGGAGTCCCACTGCGCATCCGAACTCCAAAATGGCCAGGTATCAACCGACCGGTCCACCGTACATTTTGGGCCACGCGCTTTCCAGCTCGATGACACCATTTACGTGGCCGTTGGGTTCATCGCTGGATTCCGGCTATCAATATCGATTTGATCGCGTGATAAACTTCGATCCGACAGGCATCGCGCGGATCGCCACTTCGACGAACGGGGACGCGATTGCCCATGTGATCGAAATCGATTTTCAACCAAGTCATGGGACAGTTTTCCAGCAGCTGCCTGACGGCTTCAACCAGGACGTAGGTAACCATGCAGTGATTCAACTTGGAACTACGAGCGGCGCAGTCCGGGTCTATCGGCCATGAAAATTAGCGCTTTCAGAATCCTGCGGGGCGCTGTAGCGGCGCTCTGTGGGCGCCGTCGTGACGATAGGAGATTCGATTCTTCGGCGGTCATGTCCGCGTTTCGCGCCAAAGGTGCTCTGCTCAAGTCAGCATGGGGCAACGCCCCAGGGATTATGGACCAAGAAGATCTCAGCGCTGAAAGCGGATATCATGAACGCCATGAGTCGCGCCTTCAGCGCTCACCCATAATTTCAACCGAATTTCCTGGGGCGATGCCCCAGGCTCGGGTTGAATCAGCGCTTTCAGCGCTAAACACATCGGCGGTCATCCGCCTTCGCTCCGCTACGGCGCGACAGGTAGACCGCCGCTACAGTTCTTGTGCGGCGACTTCTGACTCCAAGGCTGCGTCATTTTCTCTGGTCGAAATTGTCCTGGCCCTGGGCGTGGCGGGATTTTGTCTGGTCGCCATTGTTGGTTTGATGCCGGTCGGTGTGCAAACAAATCGCAACGCCAACTCACAGACTGCTGCCACAAACATCATGGCCGCTATCGTAGCGGATTTGCGGACGACGCCAGCAGCGGCCACGATTTCTCCACAGTTCGCCATAACGTTTGATACCGAGAAGACGTTATTTTTTGGTGCTTCCGGGCAGGCCTCGACATCGCTCGGCCCAGACTCTCGGTATCGACTGAATATAACGTGGAATTCTGCTCCCATAGGATTGCATTATGCAGTTCTAAAGGTGAGCTGGCCGGCGTCTGTTGATCCCGCAACAGCCACGCCAAGCGGTGTCGTCAAGACGTTCGCCGCCTTTGACAGGAACTAGGGGCCATGAGTGACCACGAACTGAGTGCTGTAGCCGCGAAAAGTTTCATGCCTGTCTCTAGCGCCAAGGGCGCTTTCCTCACGCCAGCCTGGGGCAACACCCCAGGATCAACGGACCGGAAATGCGCCAGCGCTGAAGGCGCGTGTCATGGGAGTCTTGAATCGCGCTTTCAGCGCTCACGCGTTATCTCAATCCAATTTCCTGGGGCGTTGCCCCAGGCTTGCCTTGAATCAGCGCTTTCAGCGCTAAACAAATACGCTTTCGGGGGTGTCCTCAGAGGATTTTCTCCTGCCGCGTCCAGGGCAAGTGCGCTGCGGACAGCGCACGCTACAGCCAACCAGAATCGCAGCTCCACGGTCAAGCAATGTGGCCGATCACTCGTTCGTTCGCGATTCCGAACGAACGCCTTCACCCTGCCGAAGCAACGTGACCGCTCCTGCGGCTTTACCCTGGCCGAACTCCTCGTCAGTGTGGGCGTGCTGGTGCTGCTTACCTTGTTAGCTACTCAGCTGCTTAACAACACGGCCACAATCATGACGCTCGGTCACAGGCAAATGGATGCCGACTCGCAGGCCCGTGAGTTGTTCGACCGCATGGCTATCGACTTCGCGCAGATGATCAGGAGGTCCGACGTCGATTACTACCTTAAAGCCTCCACCACCGCGAACGACTGCAGGCTTTGTACCAGGCAAAGGGGGAATGATCAGATAGCATTCTACAGCACCGTCCCAGGTTGGTCGGCCATAACTGGGGGGCAGCAGGGTCCCGTCTCGGTAATCGGATATCGGATCAATGTGAGCGGAACGACATTGTCCAACAGGCTGGAGCGATTGGGTGAAGCCCTGGTTTGGAATGGTGCCACCAGTGACACACGGTCGGATGGCCGGCCGGCGTCAGTTATTTTCTGGGCGCCTTTGAACCCGTGGGCGAATCTAACCAACAATCCGTTCGACATCATCGGCCGGGATGTTTTTCGCTTTGAATATTATTACTTGCTGAAAAATGGAGATTTGTCCTTCACCCCATGGTACGCGACCTCAAGCGTGCGCGGGTTGCAAGACGTGTCTGCAATCATAGTGGACATCGCTGTGCTCGATCCCAAGAGCAGAGTGCTCCTTAGCAATTCGGATATTGCAGGACTCGCAGAAGACCTGGCGGACTACAGCGGAGAGGCCCCTGGAGGTTTGCTTGCAGGCTGGCGAGCTACTCTGGATGGAAATACAACGTTACCGCGCCCGGCGCTTTCGAGTGTGCGCGTTTACGAACGCTCTTTTTATCTTTCCTCGGCGAGTTTCGGTACCCCATGAAAGGATCCATGCTGCGATCTCTCAAGATTTTTGCAGCTTGCGTACATTTCTCGTTCTCGTCCTCATCCTTCGTCCTCGATTTGTGGATTTCGATGAGGAGGACGAGGACGACCACGAGGAGGATTCGGTTGCGGCTGCGCCGCTGCATGTACTCTCGTGGTATTCCGCTCGCGAAGGCTTTCGGAGTTGGAGGCGATTCTTCGTCCAGGGGCGCTGCTTTGATAATCGTGCTTGCGTTTATGGCGCTTTTAACTGGCCTTGCGCTGGCTTACTTTTCGCATACCGCCGCCGATCGACAACTTGCCCAGGCGAGTTTTCACGATGCCAGCGCGGACATGCTTGCCCGTAGTGCGCTCGATATCATCGTCGGCAGTCTTAAGCGGGAAATTACCGTCGCAGGGACGAACATTACCCAAGCGAATATTCAACCGCAACGCTCAGGCGACCACGTATCCATTCCAAATTTAAT
>QHMS01000052.1 GCA_003217895.1 Verrucomicrobiota bacterium | reverse complement strand
CTTTTCCAAAAGAAGGTTTGCGGGTTTTTGGGAATGTGGCCCCTGAGCCCCCCAAACCCCCTTGAAACAGAACAGTTCTCCACGCGCTTCGGCGCTTCACATCCCCCTAAGAGCTACACTGATCTCGCTGTCGACGGCGTTGCTGGCGCTCGCCGCGGTAACACCTGCGCGAAATCAATTCGAGCGAAAGCCAACTGGCGCCGGTGTGACTTCCCAGACTGCGCACACCCGCGCAGCTGTATTGGAGCCGTCCGCTGCTCTGAAGCGCATACGTGCGCAGAAATCGGCACACATCGAATTGTCCGCGAATCGGCAGCGCGTCGGCGGACATGAGATCTCCGGGTTCAGCGCGCGCCAGGCGCACACAGCACAGGACGAAAACCTGATACCCTCGGCCGGGCTCAAGCCGGTCGAGCAGGAAGCGTGGCTGGGCGTGGAACGGCGGCAGGAGGCAAGCGGCGGCATCGCCGTCGCCTACCCGATTCGCCGCAAATGCACTCCGCACTGCCAGCAAGTGACCAGTTTGCCCGAATTTTATCCACATCGTGACCGCTCATGAAAAAGAAATCCGGTTCACAATTAGCCTTTCTTGAGCCGCGCATCTTAATTGGACTGATTATAGTCCTGGCCGGTGTCCTTCTGGGGCTGCTGGGCTTGGGCGGGTTTTCCGCCAGCGCTGCGAGCTCCGCAAAAGTACAGCAGAAGTATAACCTCAGCCTTAGCTCCATCGATCTCAGCGTGCTGCCGCCTGGATTTGATTGTTCCCAGATTCACGAGATGGGCATCGACAAGCAGGAGAACTTTCGGGCCGGCCTCATCATGATCGCTTGCGGCGCGGCGGAGGGCGGTTCAGCTTCTACTAGCAGTGAACTCTCTCAGCCGAGCAAATTCTCCCAGTGGATCAAAGGATTGCTGCCGGCGCCATTGTTCATCGGTGGCACCGACGTAGATGTCGGCCTTCCGGACGGCGCCTATCCTCACGTTACCCAGTCGGAGAGCATGGAATGGGGCGGCCCCAATAACACCTGGGTGGTCAACTACAATGACAGCCGCGCTACTCCCAGCTGCTACAGCGGCATTTCTTATTCAACCGATAATGGAGCCACCTGGCACGCCAGCTCGGCCCTTTGCTCCGGCCACGGCACGAACTTGGGCGACCCAATCGTGGTGTACAATGCGCGGCTGGGCATGTGGTTTGCCGGCGACCTGGCGACGGGCTGCGGCGGCCAGGGCATTGGCCTGTGGACTTCGCCGAATGGCGTCACCTGGACCACCGGTGCGTGCGCGGTGAACCTCCCCGCAAACGACGGCGACCGTGAGAGCATGTGGGTGGACAACAACCCTTCCAGTCCTTTCTATGGACGGATGTACATCTCTTACAACGACTTTAGCACCGGAGGCGGCGCCCTCTACGTTACCTACTCCGACAACGGCACTACTTGGACGCCGGTGCAACTCAACCCCAGCTTTATCCGCGACGTCCAGATCACAGGCGACCTGCAGGGCAGTGGCCGTGTTTACGTAGCGGCGATGAACGAGGGCGGCGGCGGCCTAACCATCCGCCAGAATGTTATGTACCGCTCGATCACCGGCGGTGTCACTTGGACGAGCGGCAACGCCGGGCCGAGCTTTCAGGGACCGGGTCGCTATAGCCCCAGCTACTTCGCCTGCATGTTCAACAACGGGACCACTATTTGGCGGCACATGGGCTGGGGCGAGCCGGCGGCCAACGGCAACGTGGTCAGCCTTGACTACGCCGCCTGCGGCCAGAACGTGGTTTGCAACGCCGCGACCGACCACGGCGACATCTACTACATCCGGTCGACCGACGCCGGGTTAACCTGGGGCACGCCTGTCAAGCTGAACACCGACTCAGGCACAGCCATGCAATGGCAGCCCTCGCTGACGGCGACCCAGAGTGGGGCGCAACGGTGCAACCTGGCAGCCCGATGACATGGTCGGGCGGGCGCTAAGCCCGCTGCCGGCCCAGCCCGATGGGAACGTAGTCGCGACCTATGAGGGCGATTACGACTACCACAGCTCCTTTGGAAACGCGGCCGTCGGCGGCTGGACCGACGGGCGAAATATCATCAGCAGCAGCTCGCAACAAGATGTTTTTGTTAACTTCGTGCTAGGCACTTCACCTACGCCGACACCTTCGGCCACCGCTTCGCCTACGCCAACTAACACGCCTACACCTACGCCGTGCGTCCGGTACGTCACAACTCAGATCGGCGGCAGTATCGTGCCTGGGACGACGGATATCGGCAATCACTGTGATGACTGCATTACCACCATCGCGCTACCGTTTTCTTACACGCTGTATGATCTGACATTTACCTCCGTGACCCTGTCATCCAACGGCAATGCCCAGTTCACCACTATAGATACTTTTTTTAATAACGTCTGTCTGCCATGGAGCGCCCACAACTATAGCATCATGCCGTACTGGGAAGATCTGACCACGGAGCAACTGGCCAGCTGTGCGAGTAATCCTGGAGGCACCTGCGGGATTTACACCTCGGTGTCTGGTACTGCTCCCAACCGCATCTTCAACATCGAGTGGCGCACCGTGTACCACCCGGTGACCTTCGGGGCCAACTTCGAGCTGAGATTGTACGAGAACCAGCAGCACTTCGACGTCATCTACGGCATTGTGACCAACGCCAATCTGGGGGCTACAGCTGGAGTGCAGAAAGACGATGCTAATTTTACCCAATACTTCTGCAACGGCGTAGGCGGCGCTGCTATTAGCGCACAGAGTTATATCGTGCAGCCATGCGCGTCGCCAACACCTAGCCCCACCTCTACGGCGACATTTACGCCGACTGCGACAGCAATAGCTACTGCGACGTTTACGCCAACGGCCACCGCTACTGCGACGGCAACAGCCACAGCAACAGCAACATTTACTCCAACAGCTACGGCGACGGCAACATTCACGCCAACAGCGACGGCAACGTCAACACGGACGCCGACTGCGACCGCCACGGCGACGGCTACATTTACACCTACCGCAACGGCCACAGCCACCGCGACAGCGACCGCTACGTTCACACCGACGCCAACCCCGACGGCTACAACCACAGCTACTGCCACATTTA
>QHMS01000051.1 GCA_003217895.1 Verrucomicrobiota bacterium | reverse complement strand
CCGCGACGGCTACATTTACACCTACCGCAACGGCCACAGCCACCGCGACAGCGACCGCTACATTTACTCCGACGCCAACCCCGACGGCTACAGCCACAGCTACGGCCACATTCACCCCGACGCCAACAGCAACGGCTACTCACACTCCGACACCCACTCCCACAGCTACAGCCACATTTACGCCGACAGCGACAGCAACGGCAACAGCTACATTTACTCCAACACCTACGGCAACGGCAACATTCACGCCAACAGCGACGGCAACGTCGACACGGACGCCGACTGCGACCGCCACAGCGACGGCTACATTTACACCTACCGCAACGGCCACAGCCACCCCGACAGCAACCGCTACATTCACTCCGACGCCAACCCCGACGGCTACGGTAACAGCTACGGCCACATTCACCCCTACGCCAACAGCAACGGCTACTCACACTCCGACACCCACTTCCACAGCTACAGCCACATTTACGCCGATAGCTACAGCAACGTTTACACCGACCCCGACTGCGACCGCAACATTTACTCCAACACCTACGGCAACGGCAACATTCACACCCACAGCGACGGCAACATCAACACCGACACCGACTGCGACCGCCACATTCACACCGACGCCAACACCAACAGCCACAGCTACGTTTACTCCAACTGCTACAGCTACGGCGATGGCGACAGCCACCGCAACGGCAACATTCACTCCTACGCCAACTCCAACGGCTACTCAGACTCCGACACCTACTCCCGCAGCTACAGCCACATTTACGCCCACAGCTACAGCTACGGCTACGTTTACACCGACACCGACTGCCGGCACTCACCAGTTCTTTAGCGGTGTCCATAACCCCGCTCCCCCGCCCGACCGGGCCGGGCCCATAGGCGTGGCCGCTGCGCCGGCTGATCTGATCGCAAGCGAATACTGCAGCTTCCCGGGCGGGAGCACAAGAATCGATAAGGTCAGCTGCCAGGGAGATTTCGCAACGATAGCGCTGATCCCCGGTGGTGGCGGGTGCCAGGAATTATACATGGCTATCGCTCCAACCCAGTCTGCGAATGCCGGGTTCAGCCCGCGCGACTATTTTATCACCTCAGGTCCCAACATCTATCAGTTGCGGCTACCCAATCCCCCCACACTCTTTGCCACCATCCCGGACGGAGGCTGCTTCAACCCAGGAGACCATACCGGGATCACCTTCGATCATGAGGGCACGTTCGGCAACAACATGCTCGTGACCTGTAAAGGTGGCGGCGTCTGGCAGGTGGACGGGACGGGAACGGTCACCAATATCGGGTTCGTCCGCGACCATAACAATCAGGCCCGCACAATTGAAAATCCAGCTGTAGTGCCGCGCGGCTTTGGGCCTTTCGGCGGCCAGCTCTGGGTGAGCGACGAGGATTACCCCGACACTATTTCGACTGTCCCCGGCGCTATCCACGCGATCGACAGCGGCGGCAACGTTACTCTGGATGTGGTCGAGTGGCAAGGCGCGGAACAGGTCCTTGTCATCCCCGACAATCCGTGCACTTTCTGCTCGGGTGGCGCGCTCTTCCAGGCGATAACACTTAATGAGCAGGGGCCCTACGGGATCTACCAATATTTTCCTGCCTCCTTCGCAGGCTTGGGCGGCAATGTTCTGGTTCCGAGCGAGGCAGCCAATGGCACAGCTCTGGTGCAGTTCGATGGCACTAACTATGTTACCTCTGTCTTCGATATGATCCCCGGCGCTACCTTCGAGGGCGCCTCTTTCGCTGACTGCGACGTTCCCACACCCACGCCTACATCTACACCGGCGGCAACAGTTGCGCCGACTGCCACATTCACACCTACATCCACAGCTACATTCACACCGACGGCCACAGCTACATTTACGCCGACAACTACAGCTACTGCTACGGCAACGTTTACTCCAACCCCGACGTCAACAGCTACTGCCACGTTTACTCCAACTCCGACGGCGACAGCTACTAGTACGTTTACGCCTACACCGACACCAACACCTACGCCGCTAATGATCGGCGTCACTACCAAGACGTTCAGCTCCAACAAAGTCACGATCACTTTTCAGAACGATACTGCGGTCGACCAAGTTCTTACGGCATTGGCCATGACCTGGCCGCAGGCTACTAATGGCAACCTGACCAAGATCACGATGGGCGCGATCACCATCTATAACACGTCGACCGGTGGTGGCACGCTTAACACGAGTTCGCTGCTCGGTACGACGGCGCAGCGGACGATCGCCGCCAACGGTGGAACCGCAACCTTGACGTTTACCTTCCACAACAACGTCAGCACGAACGCCAGCAACTATACTGGTACGGCCACGTTCAACCCGTTTGGCAGCGTTACGATGTTGCCATAGAGAGCACCGTACCCCAACGCCTCGCCCTCCCCTCTCTTTTTCCGAAGAAGAGAGGCCATGCAATTCACCGGTGACGGCAACACCCACACCGAGGCTTGTTTTAACACCGAGGACACGTCCAACTTGATAACAGCGGCCCGCTCCGCCTTCTCATTTGACGCCTCCGCCGACGCCTATCGGTTAACGACGGTTGGTCAATCTACGGGCGCGGCGCTGGCGTGGGACGCGGCGAACCGGTAGGCGTGGGCGGCGGTGTGAGACGAGGCGGCGGGGTGGGCCGCGGTGCCGGGGTCACCTTCGGCGAAGCGGTAGGAGGCGGTGTTAGGCGTGGAGGTGGAGTAGGCCGCGGCGTTGCGGTCGGCCGCGGCCTTGCTGTTGGAGTAACTCTCGGTGTAGTGCTTGGAGTTCCGGTAGGTGTAGGCGTTCGGGTCGCTGTCGGAGTTGGCGTGGGCGTGCGAGTAGCTGTAGGCGTTGCAGTCGGGGTGTGGGCAGCTGTTGGACTTGCAGTGGGAGTGAAGGTGGTCGTTGGCGTAGCCGTTGGAGTACGAGTAGCTGTCGGTGTTGCTGTCGGAGTGTGAGTAACTGTAGGAGTAGCCGTTGGAGTTCGGGAGGCCGTCGGCGTAGCTGTTGGCGTGTGCGTAGCTGTAGGCGTCGCAGTCGGCGTATGACTAGTTGTCGGTGTTGGTGTCGGAGTAAATGTAGTCGTCGGTGTCGGCGTAAACGCAGCCGTCGGAGTTGATGTCGGAGTACGAGTCGCTGTCGGCGTAGCTGTCGCGGTTGATGTCGGAGTGGCCGTTGCGGTTGCTGTCGGGGTGCGAGTAGCTGTAGCCGTCGGCGTCGGAGTGCGGGTAGCAGTTGGTGTTGCTGTGCTGGTTGCCGCCGGACTAGCTGTGGCCGTGGCCGTCGGCGTTGGTGTCGGTCCCGACTGCGCGCAATATCTCCCGCCGGTGTTCAAATACATGGGGCCGCTACCAATTCCACCCCAGACGATCATTTCGCCGCCAGTCGATACAGCCGTGTGGAGGTATCGGGCGGCGGGTGCGTTGATAACGCTGGTAGCGACCCAACTATCCGTACCCCGGTTATATCTGCCGCCAGTGTTCAAATCTCCTGGATTAGTGCCGCCCCAGACGATCATTTCAGTCCCACTCCAAAGTGCCGTGTGATTGGTGCGTCCGGCAGGCGCGTTAGTAATGCTTGTAGCCACCCAGCTATCCGTGCCTGGACTATATCTCCCACCGGTATTCAAGTAGCTGCCGTTATAGCCGCCCCACACTATCATTTCGCTGCCGGCCCAGACTGCGGAACATACTCGAACAGTGGGCGCATTGATGATGCTGGTTGCTGTCCAACTATTTGTGGCGGGATTGTACTTACCGCCCGTGTTCAAGTAGCCGCCGTTATAGCCTCCCCACACGATCATTGCGCTGCCCGTCCAGACTGCCGTGTTACTCGATCGGGTCATTGGCGCATTGGTGGTGCTGGTGGCTGTCCAACTATCTGTGGCGGGATTGTACCTGCCGCCCGTAGTTAAATAGCCACTGCCACTAACTCCGCCCCAGACGATCATTTCATTGCCGGTCCAGACTGCGGTACACGTTCGAGCAGTGGGCGCATTGGTGGTGCTTGTGGCTATCCAACTATCTGTAGCGGGATTGTACCTACCGCCCGTGTTCAAATAGCCACTGTCACCAACTCCGCCCCAGACGATCATTTCGCTGCCAGTCCATACCGCATTGTGATACTGCCGCGCCGCAGGCGCATTGATGGTGCTGGTAGAAGCCCAGCTATCGGTGCTGGGGTCGTATCTCGCGCCGGTGTTCAAGTAGCCACCACCGATACCGGCTCCGCCCCAGACGATCATTTCGCTGCCAGTCCATACCGTATTGTGTCTGCCTCGAGCAGCGGGTGCATTGGTGGTGCTGGTGGCTGTCCAGGTATCATCGATGCATCCGCTCGGCGCTATTGTTGGTAACGTATAGCTGCTATTGGGCGCCATCATTGCGATGGCCGCTTGGTTCTCAGACTTAGCCAGCCACGATTCCAATGGCTCTTTAAACCAGAAAACTGTAGCTAACCTTACGCGCTCATCGGTTGCCGCGATTACTGCGATCACGTAGTAACGCGTCTCGTCTTCCTGCAATCGGCTCAATATTCCGGTTTTGATTTGCGTGACCTTCGCGGGCGACACGCCTGCCGCTACAGCGCCGCTGCCAAATGCTGTCGCCAGTCTTTGAACGGTCTCGTTCCATTCGCCAGCGTTCAACTTCACACTGCGTTCAGAATCACCGTTGTCGCCACCTTCAGCATTGTCGCTTTTGATCAATTCGACTTCGCTGTACCTTCCGCTGAGTTGGTTCATTTGCTCCACAGCAGGATCCGCCTGGAGCTCTGCTTCGATGCGTTGCTTTAGCTCGCCGTGAATTCGCTGGTCGTAGGCATACCAGTCTCTTAGCAACTGCTCAGCTAGCGCTGGCCGCGCCGGACACTCAGCGATGATAAGCGGATCGTTGCCGAGCGCGTTGAACAGTTCGCGCAGTACCTCTGGCTGTTTGGTGTTTTGGGCCATGCGATCCATCTCAGCCTGTAACTGCTCGGCAGTAATCGGCCGTTGCCAGTAATCCTCCAGCGCCTGTGATTTGCGCAGGTAATCTGTGACTTTCTTTTCTAGCTGCGCCTGAGACATCACCGTATCGAGGGATGGCTTCGGCTCGGTGCGCTCTTTAGGCCAGATGCGATGCCGCCAGTAAACCTCCTCAATTGCTCTCTGATAAGCGACTCGGTCTGCAAACGTGAGCGTTCTGTGGGCGGCCTTGGCTTTAGCTTCAGGACGAAACACAGCAATTATCAATGTTCCGGCCAGCAGCAGAAGCAGGTAAAACGCGTTGCGAATCAGGTGTGCTCTCATGGTGGGGGCGAATGTGCGCTTTCACTTTGCGCTCTGCTGGACATGCTGAGCAGACACTTTACTCGAACCACGTTGAAGATGTCGAGGTAAATTTCGCCTTGGCACGCGCGATTATGAACTGCTTCGGACCTTTCCGAAATGCGATTCGCTTCCCGCTGCGCGCCGAGGCGAAATTTACCTGGTGAACGCGAGCGCGTACTTCGCGCGCCCGGCGCGGCGAATTGTCGACAGCCTCGAGATTCTCGCCGGCATCCTGCACCCGGAAGAATTTCCCGGATTCGCGTCACGCGGCCCTGAAGATCCGCGCAGTGTTGGCGTTGCGTGAACAAATTTCGCCGGGTCCGTTAGTGCCGATCCTACCAACCCTCCCCTGATTTCACATGACATATAGTTTTTTACAGAAAATTTTTAGGCGCCCGTTTGCGCCGGAAATGGCGGTTGACCTGCTGCAGTGTTTTCCGCAAAGTGCCTCCAATGCAGGCAAAAATAGATTGCAGGTTTCTAATTCTAACTTAAGAGAACTGGCCGCCCTCGTCTCCGCCAGCGGTGGTTCAGCTCTTTTTCGGTAGGTCTATCCGTCTTCACCATCCAAAATGAAAAAAAACTATCTTCACACAGGGAATACAACGAAGAAATCATCGGCGCGAGCGAAGCTCGTCTTTTGCGCCTTCAACGTAGTCGCGGCAGTCACTCTGGCCGGTTTCGCTTTGGCGGCTGGACCCGAACGCCCGAGTGTCCGAAGCAGCAAATCACAAATTGTTGCGGAGAATCCTGACGCTTCAAACAATCACGGAAGCGGCAAGAATCCAATAGCCGAGAAGTACGATACGCTGGTAATGCGCGTCTACTTCCGCGACCGCGCCGAGCGCGACCGGCTGGCCCAGGAACTCAGCGCCGAAGAAGTGCCTACAACAGGCGGCTATCTCACCGTACTCGGCGATCGCGACCTCTACTATAGCGTGACGGCGCGTGGCCTCCGCGTGGAGATAGACGAGATCAGCAGTCGCAACCTCAGCCACCCTCAAGTCCTGCCCTTCACTTTCTACGGCGGGTACAAGACGGTGGAAGAAATATACGCCTTCCTCGACCAAAAGGTGGCCCAGTTCCCCAATCTGGTCGAGAA
>QHMS01000324.1 GCA_003217895.1 Verrucomicrobiota bacterium | reverse complement strand
AGATCACTATTGTTGTCCTATTCGTTTTATCGTTTGCTGTAATTGCGGCTCTCGGTTGTTTCGGGGCGCGCAAGCGGAGCCGGGCTTCCGAAATTCCTAACGTGCTGTTCGATCGATTCAGGGATCACGCGGCTTGAGGTGCAGTGATAGGACAGGAGTTGTCGCGCGCTCGCTGGCGTTTTATGCTCGGCGATGCTTAAGGCCCTTCCGACATCACAAAAACTGCGGTCATTTGCCGTCGCGTGCACAATTGGCTTTGTCGCATCCGCTGCGGCCGACGAAGGCATGTGGCTTTTTAACGCGCCGCCACTGAAACAGCTCAAAGAAAAATATCAGTTCGAGCCGACGCCGCAGTGGCTTGAGCATCTGCAAAAGGCCAGCGTCCGCTTCAACTCGGGCGGCAGCGGCTCGTTCGTTTCTGCAAATGGACTGCTGATCACGAACCATCATGTCGGCGCCGATTGTCTTCAGAAATTCGGAGACGAGCAGCACAACTATCTTCGCGACGGCTTCTACGCAAAGACTCAGGCAGAAGAGAAGAAATGCGTCGATCTCGAGCTCAATGTGCTGATGTCGATCGAGGATGTGACCGCACGCGTCAACGGCGCGGTGAAATCTGGGATGGCCGGCCTGCCCGCCGGAGCCTCGGCGCAGGCGGGTGAGCAAGCGGCCAATGCGCGCAAAGCAGTCATCGCTGCAATTGAAAAAGAAAGCAAAAACAAAACCGGGCTGCGGTCGGACGTGGTCACCTTGTATCAAGGAGGCGCGTATCATCTCTATCGCTATAAACGCTACGACGACGTGCGGCTCGTCTTTGCGCCTGAACAGCAGAGCGCGTTCTACGGCGGCGATCCCGATAATTTCGAATATCCGCGTTACGATCTGGATATCTGCATCTTTCGCGTTTACGAAAATGGTCAGCCGGCGAAGATCGACAATTTTTTGAAATTTAATCCGAATGGTCCGAGCGACGGCGAACTGACATTCGTCAGCGGCCACCCGGGTAAAACGGATCGGCAGCTCACTTTGGATGAATTGGCAGACACTCGTGATCGATATCTGCCCTACGTCCTGCGTATGTTCAACCGGCGCGAAGTGCTGGAATCGGCTTACAGCGCGCGTTCATTCGAAAACGCGAGAAAAGCGCGCGAGGATCTCTTCGGCACCCAAAACAACCGGAAGCGGTATGACGGTTACCTCGCCGGCCTGCTGGATCCGCAGATTTGGTCGCAGCTCAAAACGCGCGAACAAAAATTGCGCGACGCCATTGCGCGCGATCCCAAGCTAAAATCGACCATCGCTGCATACGACCGGATTAAACGCGCCCAGGCAGAGATTGCCAAGAACGCCCCACTTTACAACTATCTCGAACAGGAACGACCGAGCATAATTGGTTATCGCCAGCCGCGCGCATTCGTCGGCGATCTTTTCAAATACGCCCGCCTGCTGCTCCGCGCAGTCGATGAGCGCGCCAAGCCAAATGGCGAACGGCTCCCGCAATTTCGCGACAGTGCGCGCGAATCGCTCGAACTAGAGCTCTTCTCCACGGAACCGATCTATGACGATTACGAAATTTTGCTCCTCACCGATTCGTTGACGGATTTCGCGTCGCAATTTGGCGAAGACAATTCTCTCGTGCAGAAGGTGCTGGCGGAGAAATCGCCGCACGCCCGCGCGGCGGAGCTCGTCTCTGGGACGAAACTCAAAGATGTAGCCGTACGGAGAGAGCTCTATTCCAAAGACGCGGCCGCATTGCAGGCTGCGCACGATCCGATGCTCGATCTCGCGCGTCTCATAGACGGGCCAGCACGCGAGGCTCGCAAGACTTACGATGCGCAGGAGGAAATAGAGATACAGGCGTATGCCGAAATTGCCAGGGCGCGTTTTGCCATCGAAGGCACCGGCAGTTTTCCAGATGCGACTTTCACGCTCCGGCTTTCCTACGGAACCGTGCGCGGATACGAGCAGGACGGAAGCGACGCACTTCGATTTTGTTTCCGACGCGGACATCATCGGTGGCAACAGCGGCAGCCCGGTCGTGAATAAGGACAACGAATTCGTCGGAATCATTTTCGACGGCAACATTCAGTCGCTGGTGCTCGATTGCATTTACACTAACACTCAAGCCCGGGCTGTTTCGGTCGATTCTGCCGCGATTATCGAAGCACTCCGGAAAGTTTACGATGCGGGCGCGCTCGCAGATGAACTCTTAAATGTGAGGAGGTAGGGACGCCGCGCTGCGGCGTCCGGAGGGCGCAGCGCACCGTCCCTACAATCAAAGCTGCTTGAGCAGCATCTTCCACCGCGCCCACGCTTCGTCGCGCGCCTTTTTGTCGCCTTCACGCATGTTCGGATTGGCGGGTTCGCCTGAGCGCATGAATCCGTGGCCGGCACCTTTGTAAATCACCGGCTCGTATTTTTTCCCAGCGGCTTTCATCAATTCTTCCGCCTTCGGAATCATCGCGTTCACGCGCTCATCATTCTCGCCGTAGAAACCGTAAACTGGACACTGAATGTTCGCCGCCTGGTCCGGCGACTGTGGCGGCGCGCCGTAAAATGAATAAACCGCTTTCAATTTCGGGTTCACATTTCCGTACATGAACGCCCATCCCCCGCCCCGACAAAATCCACAGACCGCAAGCGTGCCGTTGCACGCCGGAATTTTGAGCGCGTAATCGGCTGTCGCGTCGAGAACCGCTTTGACTTGATCTTGCGTCACGGCGGAAACCGCTTTGCTCGCTGCATCGCCATCTTCAAACTTCTGACCATTGAGGAAATCAGGCGCGATCGCGATGACACCGTTCTCGGCCAGCTCGTCGCACAGGCTACGCAGCCAATCGGTCACGCCAAAAATCTCCTGAATGACCAACATGGCTGGCGCTTTGTCTTTGCGCTCGGGATAGACAACGAACGCCTTGATGGTGCGCTCGCCCGATTTGATATCGACCCATTCGCCATGACGCGGCGAATTGTTCAGCCGGTCCTTGCCAAAATCTTTGTATTCTTCCGCCACAAGCGATTGCAGAACAAACGCAGACACCAGAATAAAGATGAGCGGTTTCATAGGTACAGAATTGATCCAGAGATTTCTCGACTTCGCTCGAAATGACAATTTAACCAGTGGAGGGCATCGCAGGCGTGGTTTTTTCTTTGCCCATTAGCGCGTCGATACTCCAGCGACCCGGGCCATAAAACAGGACGAACAAGAAGAACCAGCAATAGAACACAGCCAGTTCGCCCTTGTTTACGATAGGAAAAAAGCCGCGCGGTGCATGGACCATAAAATAGGCTACAGCCATCGTGCCGCTGGAAATGAACGCAGCCAGACGCGTAAGAAGGCCAAACGCAATTAAAAACCCTCCTATAAGGCAAATCCAACCACAAACTTGAAGCAGCGGGCTATTTGAGCCGGGCATTCCTCCAAACATGCCAAAGAGTAACTGGCCGCCATGGCTGGCGAAATTCAAGCCAACGATCAGCCGCATAATGCAATAAACCGGATCCGCAAGTCGATTCAGAGAGCTCATGGCCGTTCAGGCTGAAGGACGCATAGCGGCCGTGTCAAGCCTTCCGTGACTGTCACGCCGCTTTCTTTGCGAGCTGCTTTTGTTTCTTGCGCGACTTGGGTCCCGAATTTTTCTTCGCGCCGGTTTCCTCCAGGCTCTTTTGCAGCACAGAAACCAGATCGATCACCTTTGTTGGCTTGGGGGCTTTCTTTGGTTTTTCTTCGATTTCTTTTCCACCGGTTGCGACTTTTTCTTCAATCACTTCCATGAGCGCTTCGCGATAGTCGTCCTTGTACTGCTCCGGGTTCCATTTCGAGCTCATGCTATCGATGAGTGACTTGGCCATGCTCATCTCACGTTTGCCCACTTCTGCCTTTTTCGGGACATGCAGCTTTTCTGGGTCCGCCAATTCATCGGCGAAGTGCATCAACTCGAGAACGAGCGCACCGTCCTCCGGCTTCACACCGGCGAGGTATTGCCGCGTCTTAATCACCACCTTTGCGACACCGACTTTGTTCGTGTCTTTAAGCGCGTCGCGCAGAAGCGCGT
>QHMS01000329.1 GCA_003217895.1 Verrucomicrobiota bacterium | reverse complement strand
CGAACGGTTCCGGGAAAACAACCGTGATCCGGATGCTATGCGGGATTCTGGAGCCGAGCGAGGGCACCGGGCGAATCGGCGGCCACGACATCGTCCGAGATGCCGAGCCGATCAAAGAAATGATCGGTTATATGTCGCAGAAATTTTCGCTCTATGACGAACTGACGGTGAATGAGAACCTCATCTTTGCCGGAAAACTTTATGGCCTGAGTGGTCGCGAATTAAATCAGCGACGTGAAGAAATGATGTCCACGACGCATCTCGAGCCGTACATCGACAGGCGCGCCGGGCAGCTTTCGGGCGGCTGGAGGCAACGTCTGGCCATGGCGTGCTCGCTTATGCACCGGCCGACGGTGCTCTTTCTCGATGAGCCGACAGCCGGCATCGATCCAGTCGCGCGCCGCGAACTCTGGGATCTACTGTTCGCGTTCGCTGGTAAAGGCATGACCCTTTTCGTCACGACACATTACATGGACGAAGCGGAGCGCTGCGATCATGTGGGCTACATTTATATGTCGAAACTGATTGTCTGCGGTGAGCCGGACGAGCTGAAAAAAATGCCAGAGGTAAATCCGCCCGGAACGCGCCGGCTTGACGTGACCTGCGATCACGTGACCACGGCATTGCACGCCATGCACGAAATGCGCGGAGTGCGCAGCGCGACGGTATTCGGCCAATCGATGCATTTGCTGGTCGATGAAAGCGTCAAGCGCGCCCAGATCGACGAACAACTGCGCAAAGTCGGCGTCAGTCATGCCGAGATTCACGAAATGGGGCCTTCGCTCGAAGACGTGTTTGTCGAGCTTTCGGCCAAGCACGCCGCTGAACAACAAAAGGCCGCGTGAGATCGAGCCACAGATGAAATGAACACGGATGAAATACAGATAAGAAGCAGAGAGCGCGCATTTCCGCTTTATCTCAAATCTGTGAATCGAGCTGACGGGATCAGCGAGATAGAAGGTAAAGCCGCAAAGGGTAGCGGCGAGCGAGTGGGGAGACGAGCGAGTTTCAAAATCTGTGTCCATCTGTGGCCAATTTCTTCGGTGGCTGAAAAATGAAACACAAACCTTTTCGTGGCCTCAGCGCAATTCTCTTCAAGGAATTCATCGTTGTCTGGCGCGATCCGCTGACGCTGTTTTTCTTTTTTTTTCCGCCGTTGATCGAGATGATCGCGTTCGGTTATGCATTGGACAACGACGTGAAACATATGGCGATGCTCGTTCTCAACGAGGATCGCACCGTCGAGAGCCGTCAGTTGATCGACCGTTTTGTAAACACGGAGTCGTTTCGTGTAGTGGGCGAGGTGCAGAACTTGGAGCAACTCAAGAGCGAAATGCGCAAAGGCCGCGGCTACGCCGCGCTCGATATACCGCCGAACTTTACTCGCGAACTGTTGGCGGGCCGCTCTGCTCAGGTGCAATTGCTTGTCGATGGCTCCAATTCCACGACAGCATTACAGGCTCTTCAGACCGGGCTCGGCGTGGCGTTGACGCAATCACTGGAATCGCTTTTGCGTGAAACCGGCCGGCAGGGGATGCCAGTCGATGTTCGGCCTCAAATGCTTTACAACCCGGCAATGCGCGCACCGAACTTTTTTGTGCCTGGCGTGATCGGAGTCGTTTTGCAGATTGGGACAACAGTTGCCGCCGCCATGGCGCTGGTGCGCGAACGGGAGCGCGGCACACTCGAGCAATTGCTGGTTAGCCCCTTGAGCCGCGCAGGCCTGATGCTCGGCAAGCTGATTCCGTATTTGTGCATCGGCATGGCCATGTCGTTGGTTTTGTTCACGATTATGCGGTTTGTGTTTTTCGTTCCCATCGAGGGCAACATCTTCGCGATGATGTTTTCTACTCTGGTGTACGTGTTCGCGTTACTGAGCTTGGGTTTGCTCGTTGGCACGATGGCCGAGAATCAAATGCAGGCGCTCCAAATGTCGATGGTGTTCCTATTGCCGAGCGTTTTTTTTTCGGGGTTCATTTTTCCACGGGAAACCATGCCGTGGATTTTTTATGCGCTCGGCGCGCTTTTTCCTA
>QHMS01000050.1 GCA_003217895.1 Verrucomicrobiota bacterium | reverse complement strand
AAAGGTCGGGGTAAGTGTAGCGGTAGCTGCGTGCTTCAAATGCCAGGCCGCGGAGATATGCATCGTAAGCCTCTGGATTCTTTGTTGGTTTAACCGCTAAGGCGTGCTCTTCGCGACCGTTGAGCCTGGCCTGCAACGACTCCGCTACCCTCTTCGCAATTTCGCTCTCGACGCCAAGAACGTCGGTCAACTTTCGATCGTAGGTCTCTGCCCAGAGATGGGAATCGGTTTGCGCGTTAATTAACTGCACATTGACCCTCACCTGATCGGCTGCTTTTTGCACGCTACCCTCAAGGATGTTCGCTATGCCAAGCTGCTTCGCGATCTGAGAGAGATTGCGGGGTTTACTCTGATATTGCTGCGTAGAAGTGCGCGAAATGACTTTTAAATCTGCAATGCCAGCCAGCCGTGTCAGGATTTCTTCCTGAATACCGTCACCGAAGTAGGCGTTATCTGGATTGCCGCTGAGATTCTCAAAGGGCAAAACGGCGACTCCGTTTGTTACGACCGGCTGTCGGATGAATTCGCTTTTCCAAACGATCCAGCCAGCGGCTGCTGCCAGCGCGAATGATAACGCCATCACTGCGGCAGCGGTTGGGTTGCGTTGCAGCCATTTCCTTCCACGGGTGAACATCCCGGTGCGTCTCGCCTGGATCGGCTCGTGCCTGAGCCAGCGCTCGACATCATCGGCGAGCGCTGCGGCGCTTTCGTAGCGTTGCGCTGGATTCTTTTCGAGGCACTTCAAACAAATGGTCGCAAGCTCGGCATCCACTTTCGGATTGCGCGTTCGCGGATTGCGCGGCTCGCTTTCCAATACCATGCGGATCGTCTCGTAAGTTGTTCCACCGGCAAATGGCGGTTCACCGGTGAGCATTTGATAAAACACTGCGCCTAGCGAATACACATCCGCGGCCGCCGTTAGCTCTTTTGTGCGGCCGGCCGCTTGTTCCGGCGACATGTAGCTGGGCGTGCCGAGCACATCGAATGAATTCGTGACCGTGCTCTCCTGCTCGATCAGACGCGCCAGACCAAAGTCGGTTAGGTGCGGCTCGCCGTTTTTATCCAGCAAGATGTTTCCCGGCTTGATGTCGCGATGCAGAATTCCATGCTCGTGCGCGAACTGCACCGTGCGCGCAATTTTTACCAGCAATTCCGCTGCGCGCCTTGGAGACATCGGCGCGCGGCTGATTACTTCGTCGAGTTGACCGCCTTCGACGAATTTCATACTGAAGTAGCAAGATCCGTCGCGTTCGCCGATTTCGTAGATCGGAACAATCTGCGGATGCTCCAGGCTTGCTGCCGCTTCCGCCTCGTGACGAAAACGTTTTAAGTGCGGCGTACTCGACCATTGACCGAGACCGATGACTTTCAACGCGACGGTTCGATTGAGGCTTTTCTGGCGCGCCCGATAAACAACCCCTTGACCACCGCGCCCGAGCTCTTCGAGCAGCTCGTAATCGCCAAACTGCACCTGGATTCGACTCGGTTCCGGTCCACGATCGTTCTCCTCATCAAGCAAACCAAGACCGGTTCGGAACAAACACACGCTGCACAATCCGCGTGGCGAATCGGCAAAAACCGGAGCGCCGCATTTTGCGCAAACGCGGCTCTTAGTTGTGGGGTTGGTGCTCACTGGATCAGAATCCGTCTCATAAATGGCACTGTCATATTGAGCGAAGCGAAACATCTCTGGCTATTCCCTCGCATCCAGAAATGATCAGGGATTCTTCGCTTCGCTCAGAATGACATCTGTATTGTACTGTCCCAAAACCTGGCCTGGGTTACGTTTGTGACTCTCATACGTGTCATCTGTGGTTTTTCGGAAAATTAGTGCAAATTCGTGAAATTCGTGTCTAGCCTTGCAATACGGAAATGAAATGGCGCAGCTCGTCTTCCACATCTCCGGGGACTGCTACCGTTTGGGCGATCTCGTCATGCAATATTTGCCGGTAACGCTGACGCAATCGATGGAACGCCTGTTTCACTGCATTTTCTGTCATACCAAGCTCGGTCGCTATTTCTGCCTGCGAGCGGTGCCCCGGTTCGTCGGAAAGAAATTCCTTTAAGCCATCGAACAGTTTTGAATTGCCGGCAGACTCATACTCGCGCTCCAAGCGTGTTAACACTTGGTCTAACAACGTCAGCGCCCAGCGCCGCTCGAAGATGCGGTCTGGGGTCAGACTGTCGGCGGGTTCCAGATCAGCCCGTTCGCGCTCGAGCAATTGATGCAATGGAACCAACGCTCGGCCCTCGCCGCGTTTGGTTGTCAGTTCACGGCGTCTCGCCTTCGCCAGAAAATTCTTGAGCGACACGAGCAGGTACGAACGCAAACGTCCTTTTTCGCGGCGGACCGCATCGAGGTCGCGCCGCTCCAGCAACAACGCGAAGAAACCCTGAGTAAGATCCTGTGCTTCTTCAGGCTTATAGCCATTACGCCTGACGAATCCGTAAAGGGGCCACCAATAAGTGCGGCAAAGCTTTTCCAGCGCCACATCAGCTGCCGGCGATCGACCCTGCGCAGCTATCACCACGCTCCAATGCGTAGTAGCAAATGCGACCGCTCCGCTTTGCGCGCTCGAACCGACCCCAGTCAGTGAAGTCACCTGATCATCCGCAGGCACGCTGCGATCTAAGTAAAAAGTCGCGCCAAATCAAGCCTTCATTCATGTCATGTCGGTTGGAATGACAATTGACCCCGAAAGCTTTCGCGAATTACGAGAAGTTTCCCGTTTACGAATTGCGTTTCGAGCGTTTCAATTAGGCCGTGACCGAACAGAGGAGAATTTTTGGAACCGACGGCGTGCGCGGCGTTGCAAACGTGGAGCCGGTCACGGCGGAGACTGCACTGAAGCTTGGTCGCGCGGCGGCGTATGTGTTCGCGCAACTGAATCCGCGCAGGACGCCCGCCGGTGCGCGTCCGAAAATCGTGCTGGGGAAGGACACGCGTCTTTCGGGTTACATGCTGGAAAACGCGCTCGTGGCAGGAATCACTTCGCTCGGAGTGGACGTTCTCGTCATCGGACCATTGCCTACACCGGGTGTAGCTTACATCACACGTTCGCTCCGAGCGGATGCCGGCATCGTGCTCTCCGCTTCGCATAATCCTTATCAGGACAACGGCATCAAATTTTTCCGGCACGACGGTTACAAACTGGATGATCAGATCGAGGAAAAAATCGAGCAGCTCGTTTTCAGCGGTGAGATCGATTCCATTCGGCCGACGGCTAACAAAATCGGACGCGCCACGCGAATTGATGACGCGCTCGGCCGCTACGTGGAATTCGCCAAGGCCAGTTTTCCCCGCGGCATGTCGCTCGAAGAAATGCGCGTCGCAGTCGATGTCGCGAATGGCGCTGCCTACAAATCGACCCCTTGCGTTCTGCGCGAGCTGGGCGCGGACGTTGCTGTGGCGCACAACCAGCCCAATGGCATGAACATCAACGACGGTTGCGGCAGCATTCATCCGGAAGAGATCCAGCGCATCGTGAAAATCAGCGGCGCGGATGTTGGCATTGCGCATGACGGCGATGCTGATCGCGTTCTTCTTTGCGACGAGGACGGCGAGATTGTGGATGGGGATGAGATTCTTGCTATTGCGGCCTTGGATCTTTTGGAGGCTGGCCGGCTAGAGCAAAATACGGTGGTGGCCACGGTCATGAGTAATTTTGGCCTCGATGAAACGCTTGCTGCTCGTGGCGGGAAAGTAGTGCGCACGAAAGTCGGCGACCGCTACGTGCTTGAAGAAATGATGCAGCAAAAACTTAACCTTGGCGGCGAACAAAGCGGTCACGTCATCTTCCGGGATTTCACCACCACCGGCGATGGCATTATTACCGCGCTTCAGATTTTGCGTATCATGCACAAGAGCGGCCAGCCGTTGGGCAAATTGAAGAGGTGCCTGCAAAAATATCCGCAGGCCCAGCGCAATTTGGTCGTGAAAGAAAAGCGCCCGCTGGCCGAGCTGGATTCGGTGATGAAGCTGGTTAGCGAGACGGAGAAAGAGCTATCTGGCAAAGGCCGCGTGCTTCTGCGTTATTCGGGAACCGAGCCAAAAATTCGTCTTCTCATCGAAGGGCGCGACGGCGATAAGATCGACAAGCAAGCAGACCGAATCGCGGAGGCAATTCAAAGCGCGATCGGAGCATAGGACATATAGGACCCATGAGTCTCATACGAATTATCGAGGCGCTGCTGTTTAGTGCGCAAAAGCCGCTTTCAATCAGTGAAATTGCCACGGCGATTAAGAGCGCAGAGGACGGGGACTCGCCTAACGAGTTCTCGCGCGTGCGCCAGCCCGAAGTCGCCGCGGCTCTGGAACAGTTGAAAATCCAATACATCGAGCAGGAGCGCGCGTTTCAATTGACGGAAAAGGCGGAGGGCTGGCAGCTGGCGACCGATCCGAAGTATGCTCAATGGGTGCGCCAGCTTTTCCCCGCGCTGAAGCCGGCGCGTTTGAGTGCGCCTGCTTTGGAAACGCTGGCGATTATTGCGTATCGCCAGCCTATTACGCGCGCCGATGTGGAAGCAGTTCGCGGCGTGAATATCGACGGCGTGCTGCAAACATTAATGGAGCGCGGCTTGGTGAAAATCGCCGGACGCGCCGAAATTCCCGGCCGGCCGCTGCTCTATGAAACGACACAATTTTTCCTCGATCACTTCGGGCTACGCAATCTCGATGAGTTGCCAAATGTGGAAGAACTGCGGAGACGTGATCTGCCTGAATCACCCGCCTCCGCTAAGGCTACGGTGGGCAAGCCGACCCCGACTACAACACCGGAATCATAGTCTGTAGCCGTCGCCCTGTAGGCGATTCAACACGTGCATGAATAGTTCCTCGTGGCTGCGCTTCGCACAGCGAAGCGGCTACAGCGGACTGTTTCTTGTCACATTCGCCATATCGCCTTCGGCTCTTGGTGAAATCCGCGCGACCGATTGCGCCCGGGCCGCAGAATATTCCGAGAGCAGACGTGGAGTCTCCATGCTGGTGATGCAAAATAGCCGCACGATTTTTGAGCATTATGCAAACGGCGGATCGGCTGGCGGCAGATGGCCGATCTTTAGCGGCACAAAAAGTTTTTGGGGAATCGCCGCGTTGGCAACCGTGCGCGACGGACTGTTTAGACTCGATGATCTCGTCTCGGACACGATCACCGAATGGAAGAATGATCCACGCAAATCGCAAATCACGATTCGCCAATTGCTCAGCCAGACCGACGGCATCGAAGGTGCCTCGTTTCTTCAGCGCGCATCGATTCGGGACCGAAACGCCATGGCAATTCGGTTGCCGGTTGTTGCCGAACCCGGCACGGCTTTCATTTATGGTCCAAGCCATCTTCAGATTTTTTCCGAGCTGCTGCGCCGGAAACTAGGAGGTGGCAATACCATCGCGTACTTTCAAAAACACGTGTCGGACCGCCTTGGGCTGGGTCGTCTCAACTACAAGAAGGACTCGCGCGGCAATCCGCTCCCGGCGACAGGATTTGAATTGACTGCGCGCGAGTGGGCGCGACTGGGCGAGCTGGTGCTCGGCAATGGCAAATATCGGGGGCGGCAAATCGTTTCCGCGACTTTGTTGCGTGAGGTGCTTAGCGGCTCGCAAGCAAATCCATCGTACGGGCTCACATTTTGGTTGAATCAGCAGCCAGGCGGACGCGAGGAGGACTTCGAACGCATGCTCGATTTACCGTGGCAAGCCGCGCAATGGACAGACGTTTGCATTTCCAAGGATGCGCCGGCGGACATGGTGGTCGCGCTCGGCTCGCACTATCAGCGCCTGTTCATTATTCCGTCGCTTAAGGCGATCATTGTGCGACAGGGATCGGAATCGAAATTTTCCGATGCACGTTTCCTGCGGCTCGTGCTTGGCCGTGGCCAATGATCCGCGACAGGTTTGACTTGCCGGCTCGTCTGGCAAACGATCAGGCATTATGAAACACAGTCGCATCGCAGGTCACTCCAATCGTGGAAAAATGATCGCTCACCATTATCGAAATTCCTTATGAACAAATTCGCTTTCGGCTGCGTCGTTGTGCTCTTGATTCTGCTCTTCTTCGTCGTCATTGCGGCTCTGGGGTTAGCCGGCAGTTACAATCGCCTGGTCCGCTTGCAGCAAGCCGTCGATCAAAGCTGGGCGCAGGTGCAAAACGTCTATCAGCGGCGGGCGGATTTGATTCCGAATCTCGTGAATACGGTCTCCGGCGCAGCAAATTTCGAGAAGTCCACGCTCGTCGAAGTGACAAATGCGCGTGCAAGTGTTGGCCGCGTGCAAACACAAATCGATCCAAACAAAGCGCCGACGGACGCAGCGCAACTTGAGAAATTCCAGGCTGCGCAAGGGGAGTTGAGCAACGCGCTGTCGCGTTTACTCGTAGTTGTCGAGCGCTATCCGGAGTTGAAGGCGAACCAGAATTTTCTCAGTTTGCAGGCGCAACTGGAAGGGACCGAGAACAGAATCTCCGTCGAGCGCGGGAACTTCAACAAGACAGTGCAAGACTACAACGTGGCGGTGCGCAGTTTCCCAACAAACTTCGTGGCGGGCCCCCTCGGTTTTTCGCCAAAGCCTTTCTTTACTGCGCAGCCGGGCGCGGAGAAGCCGCCACCGGTGCAGTTCAATTTCGGCACGCCCGCTCCAGCGGCACCCGCAGCGACGGCGGCGCCGTAAAGTGATGTCGACTTTGGGTGGATCGGCTTCTCCGAAGGCGATGCCAAAACAACTGCGGCGAAGCCGCCTGATATCATCGCGCTCGGAGAACGCGATCCACCTTGCAGTCGCGCTTGCTTTTGTCGTCGCGATCCACTTGCAAGCCGCGGAAGTCACTCCGCCGAAGCCAGATCGCTACTTCAACGATTACGCTGGTGTGGTTTCAAAGACAGCCGCTGATCGCTTTAACGAACAGCTCGCGGAATTTGAGCGGGAAACTTCCGATCAAGTTGTTGTCGCGGTTTTTCCGAAGATGCAGAGTGACTCGGATGTCGCGGACTACACGCAGCGCGTGGCGCAGACTTGGGGCGTAGGCCAGAAAGAACGGCGCAACGGGGTCGTGCTCTTTGTCTTCATCCAGGATCGCAAGATGTTTATCCAGGTTGGTTATGGGTTGGAAGGCGCGCTTCCGGACGCGACGGCATTCGATATCACTGAACGCCACATCAAGCCGCTTTTCCGGAATGGCAACTATGAGGCAGGTCTAGCCAGCGGGATCGATCTGATCTGCAAAGCGATTCGTGGCGAGTACAAAGGATCCGGAAAGACGGTCACCGAACAACATCGTGGCAGCGGCGGTTTAGGTCTGTTGCCCTTCATCATCTTTGTCATTGTGCTGATCATTATTTCGCGAATGATGCGGCGACTCGGCGGCTACGGCTACTCATCGGGCCGTGGTCCAGTTTTTTTACCGATGGGTCGCGGCGGAGGCTGGTCGTCCGGAGGCGGTGGCGGTTTCGGCGGATTCAGCGGCGGTGGCGGTAGTTTTGGAGGCGGTGGCGCCGGCTCGAGCTGGTAACCGAAATGCGAACGCGAGATTTTCTCAGCAGAGTCGAGCACGACCGAATCGTGCAAGCGATTCGTGAAGCCGAATCAAAAACTTCCGGCGAGATTCGCGTTTTCATTCAGCGCGGGAAAATGACCGTCGACCCGCTAGTCGCCGCACAGAAAAAATTTCATCAACTGCGTATGCATACGAAGCGGGAGCGCAATGCGGTTTTGATTTTTGTAGCGCCACGCGCGCACAAGTTCGCCGTAGTCGGCGACAAAGCGATTCACGAGAAATGCGGCAACGAGTTCTGGCAGCGCCTTGTGGACGGAATGCGGTCCCATTTTCAAAATGAGAAGTTTAGCCACGCTCTAGTCGAGGCGATCAGGGAAATCGGCAAATTGCTAGCAGCGCACTTTCCCAAGACGTCGGGAAACGCCAACGAATTGCCGGACGACGTACTCGAAAAATGAGAATGCCTGTGTGGGCACTGATGA